>NZ_CACSJY010000037.1:0-62188 GCF_902706155.1 Pseudomonas sp. 18058 | reverse complement strand
GCTCCCCACCCGCCCCACTCGCCGTGTAGTAATAAAGCGCAATCGACCGCCGAGTGATGTGCTCCGGCGTAGTCAACGGCTCCGGATGCCCGTGGTTACTATCCTTATCCGTATTAAAAATCACACACCGGTTATAAACCGGCAGCACCTTCTTCAGGCATTTCTTCATCCCCACATCCCAAAGCTCCAGGTTGCCGCCGTACGCTTCCTGCCAGTCCTCGGTCAGGTAAATAATCACGTTCAACCGTCGCTCTACGTTGAGCTTTTTGTTCAGCCGAAAATCCGAGTGCACGCCCAGGAAGCCGCCGGTTTTGGTTTCGTGTAATCCGCCGCCCGCGAAATAAGGATCTGGAATCAACCCTTGTATGCCGGTGAGTTTTTCGAGGAATTCCAGCATCGGTGCGGAGTTGAAGGTGTTGAACACGTTCTTCAGGTAGGGGCTGCAGGCGTTGGGGCTGATCTGGCGTTTGAGTTGGCCTTTGTAGCCGCGCTCGTAGATTTGTTCGTTGTTGGTCGGTTCGACCGGGAAGTGTTGGCGGATGCTGGCGATGACGTCTGCTTGCAGGAAGTTGTCGATGACGATGTGCGGGAATGGCGTGGCTTGGGTGTATTCGCTGGTCAGCGATTCGCCGAAAGCGCTGGCGGCGTTTTGGTCGAAGTCGAGTTCCGGGGTCAGGGTGATGGGGAGTGTTTGCGTGTTGGCTTGCATTGCCGCTCCAATGTTCTTCAAGTCTTTCAGGTCACGTCAAACAGGGCCGGGCGCTCGGCGCGGTGCCGCTGTTTGTGCGCTAAGTTCAGTGGCGAGCAGGTTGCCATGTCGGCAATGGCCTGCCGAGTGTACTTTTCCGAAACGTGCTGTGGCGCTGTAACGACATGTTTCCGGCTGTCACAAACTGGTCATATTTCCTCTGCTAATCTCCTCGGCGCCCTACCCCTACACCCCTGTCCTAGAGCCCCCACACGAAGGTGCCGCCACGGTGTTTCCGACTCCCGTCCGCCAGCAAATTATCCTGCGCTCCGACAACCTCCGTTCGGACGATTTCGGTGCACTTTTTTCGAAGTTGTTTGGTAATCGCTATGCCGATAATCCGCCGCTGCCGTCGAACATCATTATTGGCGGGGTTTACGGGCGGCACGATGGTGTGAGTTTTCGGCGGATGCATTATCACGGTGATTTCACGGTGTCTTTTCCGGATCAGCAGGATGAGATTACGTTTGTCATTCCTACGGCGGGCAAGATTGTTTTTAACCATGCGACGGAGTCTGTGGGCGTGACGCAGGTGGGGCTGGCGATTGATAAAGCTGAGATTCGCTCGATGCGGTTTTTTGATGATCATGCGCATCATGGAATTTCGGTGAATCGGCATCAGTTGACGGAGCGTTTGTCGGCGCTGTTGGGTAAACCGATTCTGGAGAGGATTGTGTTTGAGCCGAGTGTGAATCTGGATTCGGCGGCGTTTCAGGGGATCAAAGCGCTGATTGATCTGGCGACGGGCGCGGAGTTTGATGCGCTGATCAACAGCGGGACGTTGATGCCGTCGCGGTTGCGCGAGATGTTGATTGATGCGGTGCTGGAGGCATGGCCGCACAATTTCACCGAGGCGCTGCGGCGGCCGGCGCCGATGGTCGCGCCACGGCATGTGAAGTTGGCGGTGGAGTTTATTCAGGCGCATCCGGAGCAGTTAGTGAGTGGTGTGGATCTGGCGCGGTTGAGCAATGTGAGTCAGCGGGCGTTGCAGGAGGGGTTTCGGCGGTTTGTCGGGACGTCGATTGTGGCGTATCAGCGGCAGGTGCGGCTGGAGCGGGCTTATGAGGTGCTGGCGCGGCGGGAGTCGGGGTCGGTGACGGAGGTGGCGTTGAGGTTTGGGTTTAGTAATGTGGGGCGGTTTTGTCAGTATTTTCAGGGGGCTTATGGGGTGAGTCCGGCGGAGTTTCGGGCTCGGGGGTGATTGGATTTTGAAGCTGTGGGGTTAATTGTGGCGAGGGGATTTATCCCCGATGGACTGCGTAGCAGGCCCATTTCTTGGGGCCGCTGCGCGACCCGTCGGGGATAAATCCCCTCACCACAGGGGTTTTGGGGTGGTTTGAAGATTTTTGGTTAGAACGCAATTTGTGGGAGCGGGCTTGCTCGCGAAGGCGGTGGGTCAGTCGATTTGATGTTGGCTGATCTGGCGCTTTCGCGAGCAAGCCCGCTCCCACATTGGGTTTTGCGGTGTGTTTTGGAGCGGGGTCGTCCTTGACCTCGCTTTTATTAGAAGGCGTAGCTCGCTTTTAGGCCGCCGTTGAAGCCGTGGCTGTCGCCGCCGCCGTTGGCGCCGATTTCTGCGCCCAGGCTCAGGGCGCCGAGGTTGGCCCTGACGTTTACCCCGCCGCTGAATTGGTCGCGGTTGTCGAAGGCGGCGCGTTGTTCGATATCCAGCCCTAGCAGGTGGCTCTGGCTGTCGACTTCGTTATCCCCCAGTGTGCGTTCGTAACCCACTTGTACGCCCGGCACCAGTTGCCATGCGCCCATCGCCACCGGGGCGAAGCCGACGTTGAGGTTGGCGACGGCGCTGCGGCGGGTGGCGGTGTTGTCGTCGACGTCGAGGGCGAGTTCGCTGCCCTTCTCTTTGAAGCCGTTGAGGTCGAGGTGGCTGACTCGGAAGCCGAGGCTCGGCTCGAAAACCATGCCGTTGACCGGGGCGCGGTAGCCGAGGGCCAAGGTGGCACCGGTGAGGTTGCCGTGGGTGTCGCCCTTCGCTGAGCCGAGGCCGCCGCCGAGGTCGCGTTTGCTGTCGTAGTCGACGTAGCCGGCGCTGGCGTTGGCGTCGAGGAACAGGCCTTGTTCCAGGCTGGTGAAGCCGTAGCGGGCGCCGACGTTGAGGAAAGTGAAGTCGGTGTCGGCTTCGCCACCCGCACCGCCGACGGTGCCTTTGCTGTAGCCGAAACCGCCGCGTGCGCTGAGTTGTTCGCTGAAGCGTTGCGTGACCCCGACCATCAGGCCTTGGCTGTGTTCGTTGCTGCTTTCGGCATGGGACGAGCCGTCGGTGCCGAGGTAACCGGCCAGCGCGGTCGTCCACAAGCGGTATTGGCCGACTTTGAGGTCGGTGCCGCTGGCGAACGGTGCGGCGGCTTGTTCGATCATCGCGTTTTGGCGCAGCAAGTAGCTGGCGGCGTCGGCGTGCACCTGGCCGCCGACCTGGGATTCGACACCGCCGAGGGTGCCGGCGTCGATGGCCGATTGCAGGTAATAGTTGTAGGCGCTGTAGGTGCCGGACAGATTGGTGTTCTGTAATTCGCGGAGCAGTTCGGCGCCGGCAGCGGCGTTGCCGATCAGTCCGGCCTGACCCGGCAGGCTGTTGTATTCGACGAGTTTGCCGCGCAGGACGTAGATGGTTTCCTGCGACAGGCCGAGGCCTTGTTTGAGGTAGTTGTCCATCGTGCCGTATTGCGCGGTGACTTCGTCGAGACCGGCCTGCAAGTAGCTGGCCTGCACGCCGAGCAGCGGCCCGTAGACGGCGGCCATGCTTGGCGGCATGGCTTTCAGCGTGGCGGCGACGCGGGCGGCGGTGTAGTCGTTGGTCGCGAGGTAGTTGGCCATGATGGTTGCGTTGTCGACACCGGCGATGCTTTGCAACACGGCGGCGGTCCAGCCGGTGCGGTCTTTACCGGCGGTGCAGTGGAACAGTTGCGCGGCATCGACGCTGGCGAGTGCGTTGAACAGCGTGCCGAACTGGCTGCGCATGCCGGCATCGTTGACGAAAGCACGGTTGGTCTGTTCCATCATGGCGACGGCGTCGGCGGCGCTGTTGAAACTGATGTTGGTAATGTTCGAGCCGGAGGTGGTGGCGCCGATGATGTCGATGTTTTGGTAGTTCGCGCCGTTGAGCATGGTGTCGGGCGTGCCGGCGATTTCGCTCGGGGTGCGCAGGTCGTAGACGGCTTTGATGCCAAGGCTGTTGAGCGTCGCCAAGTCCGCCGCCGACGGCGTGATCGCGTTGGAGCGGTAGAACACGCCCGCGCGCATGGTGCCGTCGTGGGCGGTGGAATAGGCAGTGGTGATGCCGGCGACATCGCGGAAGTTGTCGATGCTTTCCAAGCGCGGCGTGTCGAGGGGCACGGACTCGGCAGCGTGAGCAGCGGCGATGGACAGGCTCAGTACGGACAGCGAACACACAAGACGTTGAAACACGGTGCAGCCTCATTGTTTAAGCGTTGGGCTGCTGACTATGCGGAGCGAAGTGATACTGAATATGACAGTTTCGGTTTGTCGCGAAATGGCTGCGCGATTGGGCCGTCTGCTGCGTGATTGGGCTGTGGGGGATTGAATTTTGGGGTGTCAGTTGGGTTGGTTGTTGGCCGGGATATCGCTTTCGCGAGCAAGCTTGGCTCCTACAGGGATGGTGTGTGTCTGTTGAATGTATGGGCACCGCCGAACATTGTAGGAGCTGAGCTTGCTCGCGAAAGCGTTGGGTCAGCGACGGTGATATCAACTGGCATACCGCTTTCGCGAGCAAGCCCGCTCCCACAGGTATTGTGTGTCTGATGGATGTATGAGCACCGCCGAACATTGTAGGAGCTGAGCTTGCTCGCGAAGGCGGTGGGTCAGTGACGGTGATGCTGGCTGACACACCGCTTTCGCGGGCAAGCTCGGCTCCTACAAAGTCCGCGGTGGTTTGGGGTTATTGGGTGAACCGCACGCCTGGTTTTGCGCGTTCGTCGACGCTGAGTTCGAAGATGTCCGGGCGGGCGTAGTGGCCGACGACGTCGTAGTCGTAACGCGCGCGGATCAAATCATCCGTGTCGATTTCTGCGCTGATCAGGCCGGCTTCATTGCGCAGCGGCCCGGCCAGGACGTCGCCCATCGGCCCGATGATCACGCTGCCGCCGGCAATCAATGGGCGCTCGGCGGGCCAGTTGGCAACGTCCACACCCAACTCGCGCGGCGACGCTTGCACCTGGCACGCGCTCACCACAAAACAGCGCCCTTCATGAGCAATGTGGCGCATGCTGACCTGCCACATTTCACGCTCATCAACCGTCGGCGCGCACCACACTTCTACGCCCTTGGCATACATCGCGGTGCGCAGCAGCGGCATCATGTTTTCCCAGCAGACCAACGCGCCGAGCTTGCCCACCTGCGTGTCGAGCACTGGCAGCGTCGAGCCATCGCCCTTGCCCCAGATCAGCCGTTCAGTACCGGTCGGCATCAGCTTTCGGTGCTTGCCGACCAAACCCTCGTGCGGATCGATATACAGCACCGTGCAATACAACGTGCTGCCCGCGCACTCAATCACGCCGATTACCAGATTGGCGCCAGTGCGCGCCGACAAACCGGCCAGCGCTTCAGTCTCGACACCCGGCACATCGATGGCGTTGGCAAAATACCGCGCATACGCTTCGCGCCCTTCCGGCAAGCGATAGCCCAATTGCGTACCAAAACCCTCGCCTTTCGGATAACCACCGAGCAGCGCTTCCGGCATCACCACCAATGCCGCGCCGGACTCAACGATGGCCGCTTCATAACTGAGAATCTGTTCGAGGGTTTCGCCTTTGCCACCCGGCAAGGAGCCGATTTGCAGCGCAGCAACAATTGATTTGGCCATGCCAGTTCACTCCATAAGATCAGGTGTTGCTGATTCTCCGGCCGCACGGGATCATGAATAAAGCCCGATTCACTGCTGAATGATATGAGCCTTATGAATATCGCCACCGTCGACCTCAATCTGCTTAAAGTCTTCGAAGCCCTGCATGAAGAGTCCAGCGCCAGCCGCGCCGCGCTGCGTCTGGGCGTGACGCAATCGGCGGTCAGTGCAGCGTTACGGCGTTTGCGCGATGTGTATGGCGACCAATTGTTCGTGCGCACCGGTCGCGGTCTGGCGCCAACGCTGAAAGCCAATCAGTTGAAACCGGTGGTCAGCGAGGCGTTGAACAAGTGTCGGCAGAGTCTGGCGATGGTCGACCCGACCACGCAGCAGTACGAGGGGCGCTCGGTGACGGTGGGTCTGTCGGATGATTTCGAGATCGCCTACGGCCGGCGCCTGATCGAGGAAATTGCCCGCAGCGCGCCGAAACTGCGCCTGATCTTCCGCCAGACCCACAGCCAGATCGTCGCCCGCGATCTGATGGAGCGCAGCATCGATCTGGCAATCACCGCCGGCGGTTTTGCCGAGCGCCTTCTCAGTCGTCAGGTGTTAGGCGAAGGCGGTTACGCGTGTCTGGTCGACCCGGCGAGTCTGGCGCCCGGTCAGCAGCAGATCGATCTGCAGGAATTCGTCGCCCGCGAGCACTTGCTGGTGTCGTCCGGGGGATTTATCGGGATTACCGATGAGGGGTTGGCGGCGCTGGGTTTGAGTCGTCGGGTCTGCGCCTCGACCACGCATTTTGCCGCGCTGCCTTATCTGCTCAAGGGCAGCCAGGCAGTGGCGACCATCCCGACGCACGCCGCCGAGAGTATCGCGGCGATCAGCGGGCTGACGCTGCTGCCCTGCCCGCTGCCGTTGCCGCGCTATCCGATCGAACTCGGCTGGCGCACCAGCACACAGATCGATCCAGTGGTGGTGAAGGTTCGAGAGGCGATTGCCGCCACGTTCACACCGGGCTGAGGCGTTACTTGTTCGCCGCCATCAGGCGATTGACTTCACTGCGCACCATGTTGGCGAATTCCGGCGGCGACATCGTGTCCAGTTCCGAGCGTACCCATTCCGCCCATTTGCCTTTGCGCTTGCCGCGCTCGCCGAACAAACGCGCGGCTTCGCCTTTGGCTTTGCCCAGATTGTTCTGCCAGAGTTCGAACAGACGGGATTTCTCGTCCTCGAGCGCCGCGCGCTCAGCGAGGGATTTGTCGGCCAGATTGAAACTCATGGGGATTTATCCTGCTGCGTAAAATGGCGACATCTTACACGCTCGGCGGAAATCTCCTGCGCAGGTTTTGCCTGTTGATCTACATTCAGTGCAACTTTTCGCGCACCGTCGCACTCCATTGATCACGTCCATTCAACTGCAAGGAGTCACCCAATGGCCCGGAAATCCGCCGTGCAAGCCGCCCAGGATCAAATCAAGGATCAAGCCTTCAGTGAGCTTCAGGCGTTGATCGAAGAATCCGACAAACTGCTGAAGAACAGCGCTTCACTGGTTGGCGAGGAAGCGGAAACCCTGCGCGGGCAAATCGCCCAGAAATTGCAGCAGGCACTGGAATCGGTGTCGAGCGTGCGCGACCGTACCAAGCCAGCGGTAGACGCCACCGAAAGCTACATCGGCGGCCATCCATGGCAGACCGTGGCCATCTCGGCCGGTTTTGGTCTGGTGGTGGGGTTGCTGCTCGGTCGTCGTTGATTTTTCTGCGCGATTGAAGCGAATGCCAGTCAGTTCTGCTGACTGGCATTTTTTTGTGTGGATGCTGGAGATTGAGGTGCTGCAATCGCGGGCAAGCCTTGCTCCTACAAAAGCCAGGCCGCCGCAAAACCTGTAGGAGCCGAGCTTGCTCGCGAAGAGGCCCGATCAGACAACGCAAATGTCAGACCGACAGCAGCTCATCAATATGCCGATACTCGGCCGCCAGCCCCGCCGCCAATTCCCGCGCCCGCCCCAATCGAATCGGCCCACGCTCGATATCGATCAACAGCCCCGGACACGCCAGCGCCGGCAACCCCGTCCACGCCTTCAACCGCCCATCCGTGACCACCAGCAAGCGCTGCTGCTCGGCCGGAAAACGCTTGCGCCGCACCGTCAGCCATTGCTGCGCCTGTGCCAACGCCGCCACCAACGGCGTGCCACCGCCCGCGCCCAAGGCATCAAGCCAAACGCGCAAATCACTGGACGCTTTCAACCCCTGCACCCGCCACTTCGGCGCCGATCCGCTGGCCGTCAACAACGCCAACCGCGCGCGTTGGCGATAAGCATCATCGAACAATTGCGCGAGCAGACCTTTGGCATCGCTCAAGGCCTGGTGCCGGCGGGTAGACGCCGAGGCATCGACGATCACCAGCCACAACTCATGCGGCGTACGGGTGCGCAATTGAAAGAGCAAATCGGCGCGAGTTTGCGGGCGGCCGTTGAGCAGCGTCGCCGGCCAGTTCACCGAGCCGCTGCGAGCGGCGTGGCGTTTGCCTTGGCGTCCGTTGTTCAGCCGACCAGCGCGTGGTCTGGCATTCGCCCCCGCGTCGGATCGGGAGCGAATGCCTAAGGCTTTTTTGGCCAGCTCGGCACTTCGCGGCGAGCACCGGTGGCGAGGGCCGGCGCGGGCATGTCGCCCCACTGCCCCTGCCCTTCGCTTGGTTCGGATTGTGCGTTGCTCGGCGATTGCGGTGGTTGTTGCGGACTCGACGCGGTCTGCTCGCGACGGCGATGGCGCAGTGCGAATTCAGCAACGGCGTCGATATCCGCTTCGCTGATCGCCTCTGCACCGCGCCATGCCGCGTGCGCCCGAGCGGCGCGCAACCACACCAGATCCGCGCGCAATCCATCGACGCCGGCAGCGAAGCAACGCTCAGTGATCTGCTCCAGTGCGGCGTCGTCCAGCGGGATGTTGGCCAATGCACTTCGCGCATGCTCGCAACGCTCGCGCAGGGCTTGTTGCTGGGTTTCCCACTGCGCGCAAAACCCTTGCGGATCGCTGTCGAAATCCAGCCGACGTCGAATGATTTGCCCGCGCTCGGTCGGCGCGGTGTGGCCGCTGAGGGCGACGTTGAAACCGAAACGGTCGAGCAATTGTGGACGCAACTCGCCCTCTTCCGGGTTCATCGTGCCGATCAGCACAAACCGCGCCGAGTGGCGATGGGAAATGCCGTCGCGCTCGATCAGGTTGGTGCCGCTGGCGGCGACGTCGAGGAGCAGATCGACGAGGTGATCGGGCAGCAGATTGACCTCATCGACGTAAAGCACACCGCCGTCGGCCTTTGCCAAAACGCCGGGAGAGAATTGCGCGCGGCCATCGCTGAGAGCGGCGTCGAGGTCGAGGGTGCCGACCAGACGTTCCTCGGTGGCGCCCAGCGGCAAGGTGACGAACTGGCCGCTGGCGAGCAGATCGGCGAGGCCACGGGCCAGGGTCGATTTGGCCATGCCGCGCGGGCCTTCGATGAGCACGCCGCCGATTTTCGGGTCGATGGCGGTGAGGCACAGGGCGAGTTTCAAGTCATCGGCGCCGACCACGGCGGAGAGGGGGAAATGCGGGGTGTCGGTCATTTGGATTTTCTCGTTCGCGGCCTTTGGTGTGCTTGGGGGTGTGGGTGTCAGTTGGGGTGGCCCTCACCCTAGCCCTCTCCCGGAGGGAGAGGGAACTGACCGAGGTGTTCTCTGGAGTTACGCCGACCTGATAGATTGAGTCGAACTCAAGTTTCGAAACTACACAAATCGGCCCTCTCCCTCTCACTGGTGTAAAGGAACTGACCGATGTGTTCTCTGGAGTTACGCCGACCTGATAGATCGAGTTGAACTCAAGTTTCGAAACTACACAAATCGGCCCTCTCCCTCTCCCTGGTGTAAAGGAACTGACCGAGGTGTTCTCTAGAGTTACGCCGACCTGATAGATCGAGTTGAACTCAAGTTTCGAAACTACACAAATCGGCCCTCTCCCTTTCACTAGTGAAAAGTAACTGGCTGAGGTGTTCTGGCGAGTTACGCCGCCTTGATATATCGAGTCGAACTTAAGTTTTGAACACCCCACAAATCGGCTCCCTCTCCCTCCGGGAGAGGGCTGGGGTGAGGGTAGCTTTTAACCGGCTACACATCTTCTTCTATATCCAACAACAAATTCTCCAGCGCCTCTTTATAAGCCCCCGGCTCCTGCCACATCCCGCGCTGCTGCGCCTCTAGCATCCGCTCAGTCATATCACGCAGCGCATGCGGATTATGCTCGCGGACAAAATCCCGCGTCGCTGGATCGAGCAAATACGCATCCGCCAGCAACGCGTATTGGTGATCATCGATCAACTGCGTCGTCGCATCAAACGCGAACAGGTTGTCGACCGTCGCCGCCAATTCAAACGCGCCTTTGTAGCCGTGCCGCTTGACCCCGTCGATCCATTTCGGATTGGCCGCCCGCGAGCGAATCACCCGGTTCAGCTCTTCCTTCAAGGTGCGGATTTTCGGCAGATCCGGCTGACTGTGGTCGCCGTGATAACTGGCCGCCGCTTCGCCGCGCAACGTTTCGACGGCGGCGAGCATGCCGCCCTGGAATTGGTAGTAGTCGTTGGAATCGAGCAAGTCGTGCTCGCGATTGTCCTGATTCTGCAGCACCGCTTGCACCTGGCTCAGGCGCTGGACGAACTGTTCGCGGGCGGCGGTGCCTTCGTCGGAACCGCCGTAAGCGTAAGCGCCCCAGTTCAGATAAACCTCGGCGAGATCGTCGCGGCTCTGCCACAAACGACCGTCAATGGCGCCCTGCACGCCCGCGCCGTAGGCACCGGGTTTGGCGCCGAAAATCCGCCAACCGGCCTGACGTCGTGCAGTGTCTTCATCGACGCCCGATTGCAGCAGCGCCTCGCGTTCGGCGCGGACTTTCGCGGCCAATGGGTTGAGGTCATCCGGCTCATCCAGCGCGGCAACGGCTTGCACGGCGGCGTCGAACAGGCGAATCAGATTGGCGAAGGCATCGCGGAAGAATCCGGAGACGCGCAGGGTGACGTCGACACGCGGGCGGTCGAGCAGGCTCAACGGCAGAATCTCGAAATCGTCGACACGCTGACTGCCCGTCGCCCACACCGGACGCACGCCCATCAGCGCCATGGCCTGAGCGATGTCGTCACCGCCGGTGCGCATGGTCGCGGTGCCCCACACGGAGAGGCCGAGTTGGCGCAAGTGATCGCCGTGGTCTTGCAGGTGGCGTTCGAGGATCAACGTGGCCGACTGGAAACCGATGCGCCACGCAGTGGTGGTGGGCAGGTTGCGCACGTCGACCGAGTAGAAATTGCGCCCGGTGGGCAGGACGTCGAGGCGGCCACGGCTCGGTGCGCCGCTGGGGCCGGCGGGCACGAAGCGGCCGCTGAGGGCGTCGAGCAGGCCACGCATTTCGGCGGGGCCGCAGGCGTCGAGGCGTGGGGCGACGACTTCGCGCAAGTTGTCGATGATTGCGCAGACCTCCGCCCAACGCGGTTCCTGTAGGAGTGAGCCTGCTCGCGATAGCGGTGTGTCAGTAAAATCAATATTGGCTGACACTCCGCTATCGCGAGCAGGCTCACTCCTACAGGGGGTTTGTAGTGTTTCGGAGATTAGGGTTGTGGCGAAGAGTTCCAGGCGTTCGCGGGTGTCGCCGGCGGTGCGCCAGGATTCGTCGCTTTGCGATTGCAGCGCTTCGGGACGCGGGCCTGTCCATGGCTCGGCCAACGCACAATCGAGTGGATCGAAACCCAGTTCGAATGCCTTGGCGAGTGCTCGCAATAGACTCGATTGCGCGCCTTTGCCGTCCCCCCGTGGAATCCGCAGCAACGCCAGCAACGTATCAATGCGCAAGCGCCCCGTCGGCGATTCGCCAAAAATGTGCAGACCATCGCGAATCTGCGATTCCTTCAGATCACACAAATACGTGTCCAGACGCGGCAACCAGATCGCCGCATCGGCGTCACTGTCCAGCCCGGCATCCAGCTGCAACTCACGATCAATCTGCGTGTCGCGCACCAGTTGCAGAATGTCGCGCTGCAACTCACGCGCGCGGCGCGGATCAAGCAGTTGCGCCTCGTAATATTCGTCGGCCAACAGCTCCAGATTGCGCAACGGCCCGTAGGTTTCGGCGCGGGTCAGCGGCGGCATCAGGTGGTCGATGATCACCGCTTGCGTGCGCCGCTTGGCTTGGGCGCCCTCGCCCGGATCGTTGACGATAAACGGATAGATATTCGGCAGCGGCCCGAGCAGCGCGTCCGGCCAGCAGTTCTCCGAGAGCCCGACGCCTTTGCCCGGCAGCCATTCGAGGTTGCCGTGCTTGCCGACGTGGATCACGCCGTGGGCGCCGTAGGTGTTGCGCAACCAGAAATAGAACGCCAGATAGCCGTGCGGCGGCACCAGATCCGGATCGTGATAAACCGCGCTCGGATCAACCTGATAACCGCGCGCAGGTTGAATGCCGACGAAGGTCAGGCCGAAGCGCAGACCGGCGATCATCATGCGGCCGTCGCGGCACATCGGATCGTTATGCGGCGATCCCCAGCGCTCGATCACCGCAGCGCGATTGGCTTCGGGCAGTGCGTTGAACATCGCTAAATAAGCGTCCATCGCCAGACTTTGCTGGCACGGGCGCAGGTCAATCGTGTCGAGATCGTTGCTGACGCCACCGAGCAATTGCTGGATCAACTCGGTGCCGCTGCCCGGCAACTCTGCCGTGATCGGATAACCCTCGGCCTGCAACGCGCGAAGAATATTCAGCGCCGCTGCCGGGGTGTCGAGGCCGACGCCATTACCGATGCGCCCATCGCGGGTCGGGTAGTTGGCAAGAATCAACGCGATGCGTTTTTCAGCGTTCGGCACCCGCGCCAGATCGATCCAGCGCCGCGCCAGTTCAGCGACAAAATCCATGCGCTCAGGTTGCGCGCGGTAGCAGACCACATCGGACTGACTGCGCTCGCTGCGCCACGCCAGATCCTTGAAGCTGATCGGCCGGCTGATGATGCGTCCGTCGAGTTCTGGTAAGGCAATGTGCATCGCCAGATCACGCGGGCCGAGGCCCTGCTCGCTGTCGCGCCAACCGGGCTCGTTGTCTTGAGCGCAGATCGCCTGAATCACCGGAATGTTGCGGCGAAACGGCCGCAGGTGCGGCGCTTCGGGGCTGGACTGGGCGAAACCGGTGGTGTTCAAAATCACCCCCGCCTCGACTTCATCCAGCCAATCCTCGACCACCGCCAAGCAGCCGGGTTCTTTCAAACTGGCCACCGCAATCGGCAGCGGATTAAGCCCCGCTGCCTGCAAGCGTTGGCAGAAAACATCGATGAACGCGGTGTTCGCCGCTTGCAAATGCGAGCGGTAAAACAACACCGCTGCGACCGGTTGCTCAGGCCGCCATTCGGCTTGCCAGTCACTCAGTGCAGCGGTGTTTTTAGTCGGGTGGTAAATCGCCGTGCGCGGCAGGGTTTGCGGCTCATCCCATGCGTAATCGCGGGCGAGCCAACGGTTGGCCATGCAACGAAAGAAATCCAGTGCATTGCTTAGGCCGCCCTGACGCAGGAACTGCCAGAGGCGGTCGCGATCCTCGGCATTAACGGTGCTCAAGTCGCTGAGCTCCGGATCGGGACGGTCATCGCCCGGCACCAGAATCACCTGCACACCGCGTTCGGCCAACTCGACCAGACGCTCGACGCCATACCGCCAATAGGCGATGCCGCCGTGCAGCGAAATCAAAATCACCTTGGCGTGGCGCAGCACTTCATCGACGTACAAATCGACCGAAGCGTGATTCTGCACCTGCATCGGATTGGCCAGCCGCAGGCTCGGATAATCCTCGGGCAACTGCTGCGCCGCTTCGGCGAGCAGCGCCAGACTGGAGTCGCCGCTGCACAGGATCACCAGCTCGGCGGGGGTTTGGCCAAGGTCGGCAATGTTGTCATCCGAGACGAAACCGCCGGGCTGAGTCCTGAGCAGGTGCATGGTTTAAACGCTGAGCGCGGCGCGCAGTTGCGCTTCGAGTTGGGTGGCGTCGAGTTCCTGACCGATCAACACCAGACGCGTGACGCGCGCTTCATCGGCGCCCCACTGACGGTCGAAATGCTTGTCGAAACGCGTGCCCACGCCCTGAATCAGCAAACGCATTGGCTTGTTCGGAATCGCCGCGAAACCTTTGACACGGAGGATGCCGTGCTTGACCACCAGTTGCGTCAGGGCGTCGAGCAGCAGACTTTCGTCGGCTTGCGGCAGTTCGATGGAGATCGAATCGAAAGCGTCGTGATCGTGGTCATCGTGGTCGTCATCGCCTTCACCGTGGTGGTGATCGTGATGGCTGTGGCGGCTGTCGATGTGCTCTTCGGAACTGGCGCCGAGACCGATCAACACGTCGAGCGGCACACGACCGTTGCTGGCTTCGATGATTTTGACGGCGGGCGGCAATTCTTCGGAGACTTCAGCGCGAACGCGAGCGAGGTCTTCCGGGCTGGTCTGGTCGGCCTTGTTGAGGATTACCAGGTCGGCGCTGGCCAGTTGATCAGCGAACAGCTCGTGCAGTGGTGATTCGTGATCGAGGTTCGGGTCGAGTTTGCGCTGCGCGTCGACCTGATCCGGGAACGCGGCGAAGGTGCCGGCGGCCACGGCCGGGCTGTCGACCACGGTGATCACCGCATCAACGGTGCAGGCGCTGCGGATTTCCGGCCACTGGAAGGCTTGCACCAGTGGTTTTGGCAGGGCCAGACCCGAGGTTTCGATGAGGATGTGGTCGAGGTCGCCGCGACGGGCAACCAGTTCGCGCATCACCGGAAAGAACTCTTCCTGAACGGTGCAGCACAGGCAGCCGTTGGCCAGTTCGTAAACGCGGCCAACCGCTTCTTCTTCGCTGCAACCGATGGTGCATTGCTTGAGGATTTCACCGTCGATGCCCAACTCGCCAAACTCGTTGACGATCACCGCGATGCGACGGCCCTGCGCGTTGTCGAGCATGTGCCGCAGCAGCGTGGTTTTGCCCGAGCCGAGGAAGCCGGTGACGATGGTGACGGGGAGTTTGGCCAGTGTTTTCATCGGTATGCCCTTTGGCAAGCGGCGGGCATACGGGACGAGAACCGGCAACGCGCGTGCGTGCCCGGAGAGTTCGCCACCGGATCACCCCGCCCGGTTGAAATTGAGAATCTGTGACGAGGCAGGTCTCCTGGCTGACGGCGTTCAGGCGCAGGGCCTGGCGTTGGCTGCGCCTTCCCGCTGGCTCATGGGTTGAGCTGGCAGTGGCGTGGCAGCGAACAGCGCCGTTCACAGTTGCGGGGGCAGCCGCGGCATTGACCGCGTTCCCTTCTTAGCTTCGGCGTGGGCCGAAGAACCTCGAATGCGCAAGGCTACGCATCGGGTGGTGACCGGTCAATGTTTGGATTGGGGGTATATCCGTTGCTGCGGGTGTTGCTGATTAGGGTTCCGCCCTTACGGCGGGTCACTTTTTCCAAACGCCGAAAAAGTAACCAAAAAGGCTTCCCCCAGCGTACGGCACTTCGCTGAGGCTCAGTGTTCCCTCGCTACGGTGTCCATCCGGGGACATCGCCTACGGTTTGCTCCGCTGCACCTCCTCTCGATGTGTGCGGCTGCGCCGCACGGCGCTACGCGCCTGATCCCCGGATGGACACCTACACTCGGCCTGCCGAAGGGGCTTGAGATCAAAAGCCGGATCAAGATCAAGATCAAAGGCCCCTCACCCTAGCCCTCTCCCGGAGGGAGAGGGGACTGATTGCGTGGACTGGGAGAGATGCGCCGACTTGAGATACCGAGTTGAGCTTGAGCTTGAAAATCTAAATCAAGAGCCCCTCACCTAGCCCTCTCCCGGAGGGAGAGGGGACTGATTGCGTGGATTGGGAGAGGTACGCCGACGTGGAATACCGAGTCGAACACACATTTTGAAAAGCCCAAAAATCGGCTCCCTCTCCCTCGGGAGAGGGCTGGGGTGAGGGGCAGCAACAACACAAATCAAAAGCCGTGCACGCCCCGCTCCTCACCACACAATAGGCCGAGTGTCAGCTCGCCTGCTCTTGATCTTAGAGCCCGTCGGAAGGCTGAGTGGAGGGATTGATCCGGGGGTGGGAGCGCAGCGACCGTTTGGCGCAGCCAAACACAGCGAGAGGAGGTGCAGCGAAGCAAACCGTAGGCGCTGCCCCCCGGATCAATCCCGCAGCGAAGGAACCCGAGCCCTAGCGAGGGCCGAACGTCAGGGCAAAGCGTTTTGGTTACTTTTGGGCGTCTGCAAAAGTGACCCGCCGTAAGGGCGGAACCCTAACCAGCCACACCCGCAGCAACGGATCCACCCCAAAAAATTGACTAAAAACCCAACCCCATGCTCTCCTACACAACTTGTTACGGGTGCCCTTCACAGGGTGAAACGGGAAACCGGTGAATCATGTGCTTTACTCAAGCCATGTCAGTCCGGTGCTGCCCCCGCAACGGTAAGCGAGCGAAGCGTCAAAACCACTGTGCCCAAAAGCATGGGAAGGAGACGCTTGCAGGTCGGCCTGACGCCAACCCCTCGTGAGCCCGGAGACCGGCCCTTAACACACAGCGCGCACCTCGTGCGCAGCTGAACATAACAAACCCGCGGTGGGCGGGCGCTGTTCGAACCTCTGCGAGCCCGACCCGCAGGGGTTTTCATGCGCTCAAATCACCCACTGACACTCCAGAGGGAAGCGCCATGTCGATCATCAGCAGCACCGGCAGCAACACGGACAAAATCGCCAGCACCGCCACACTGAGCCAACGCCTGACCGCCGCGATCTTCGCGTCGATCCTCGGCGCCGGCCTGGTCTACTTCGCCGGCTTCTCGCACATCGAAGCGGTACACAACGCCGCTCACGATACCCGCCACAGCGCCGCGTTCCCGTGCCACTGAGACCTGCCGACATGATCAAGCGTATTGCGCAAACCGCAGGTTTTACCGGGCTTCTGGCCGCCCTGCTCCTCACCCTGCTGCAAAGCTTCTGGGTCTCGCCACTGATTCTTCAAGCGGAAACTTTCGAAAAATCCGAACCCGTCGCCGTGCATGAACACGCCGAAGGCGCCATGGCCGGCCACACCCACGATGCCGAAGCCTGGGAGCCGGAGCCCGGCTGGCAGCGCGTGGTTTCGACCACCGGTGGCAATCTGGTCGTAGCCGTCGGTTTCGCCCTGATGCTCGCCGGTCTCTACACCCTCCGTGCACCCACCAAAACTTCGCAAGGCCTGCTCTGGGGTCTGGCCGGTTACGCCACGTTCGTCCTCGCGCCGACCTTGGGTCTGCCACCAGAACTGCCGGGCACCGCCGCTGCTGATCTGGCTTCGCGACAGATGTGGTGGATCGGCACTGCCGCCTCTACCGCTGTCGGCCTGTCGTTGATCGCGTTCAGCCGTCACTGGCTGATGAAAGTTCTCGGTGTGGCGATCCTCGCCGTGCCGCACGTGATCGGCGCGCCGCAGCCGGAAGTGCATTCGATGCTCGCTCCTGAAGCATTGGAAGCGCAGTTCAAAATCGCTTCGCAGCTGACCAACGTCGCGTTCTGGCTGGCCTTGGGCCTGATCAGCGCCTGGTTGTTCCGCCGCAAAAGCGATGGCCAATACCACGCATGACGAATGACAGCGCAGCGCCGACCTTCGTGGTCGGCCTGGGTTGCCAGCGCGGCTGCCCCGTCAGTACGCTGCGCGCGTTACTTGATCAGGCGTTACAGGCGCATCGCATCGAGTTGCAAGCGATCAAGGCCTTGGCCAGCATCGACCTGAAGCGCGACGAGCCCGGTTTACAGGAACTCGCCGCGCAACTGGCGCTGCCGCTGCTGTACTTCAGCAGCGAAGAACTGGCCAGTTATCAGGAACGCCTCAGCCACCGTTCCGACATCGCTTACGAACGCACCGGTTGCTACGGCGTCGCCGAAAGTGCCGCGCTGGCCCTCGCCGAACAGTTGATTCAGGCACCGGCAAAACTGCTGATTTCCCGACAAAAATACGCTCAGGCCACCTTCGCATTGGCCGGCGCTGCCTAAATTCCCGATAATCCCCGCCGTCGATCATGAGCAATCTTCATCTGAAGTGTTGGCCGTGCCCCTTTTTCACAGGATTTAGCGATGACCGTCTACTTCATCGGCGCCGGCCCCGGCGACCCGGAACTGATCACCGTCAAAGGCCAGCGGCTGATTCGCAGCTGCCCGGTGATCATTTATGCAGGCTCGCTGGTACCGGCGGCAGTGCTGGATGGTCATCAGGCTGAAACAGTGGTCAACAGCGCCGAATTGCATCTGGAACAGATCATCGAACTGATCAAAACCGCGCACGCGAACGGTCAGGATGTGGCGCGGGTGCATTCCGGCGATCCGAGTCTGTATGGCGCGATTGGTGAGCAGATTCGTTATCTGCGCGAGCTGAATATTCCGTTTGAGATCGTTCCCGGCGTGACGGCGACGGCGGCGTGTGCGGCGTTGCTGGGGGCGGAGCTGACCCTGCCGGATGTCTCGCAAAGCGTGATTCTGACCCGCTATGCCGATAAAACCGCGATGCCGGTGGGTGAGGAGCTGGGCAGTCTGGCACAGCATGGGGCGACCATGGCGATTCATCTGGGCGTTAATCATTTGCCGAAGATTCTGCTGGAGTTGCTGCCGCATTACGGCGCGGATTGCCCGATTGCGGTGATTCACCGGGCGACGTGGCCGGATCAGGATTGGGTGGTGGGGACGCTGGCGGACATTGCCGAGAAGGTTCAAGCGAAAGGGTTTCGGCGTACGGCGCTGATTCTGGTCGGGCGGGTGTTGGGGAGTGAGGTGTTTAGCGAGTCATCGTTATATCGCGCGGGGCATGCACACCTTTACAGGCCCTGAAAGCAAAAGATCGCAGCCTTCGCCAGCTCCGACAGGGAAATACATTCCAATGTAGGAGCTGGCGAAGGCTGCGATCTTTTGATTCTGTGGCTTCAGACAATGCATTCATCACGGGAAAATGCATTGCCTGAATTGGAACTGCTGCGCAGTTCATCGGGGATAAATCCCCTCGCCACAGCGCCGTTTTTCTTGTCCGCAGCGAACACCACTTAGTAGTAGGCGTTTTCTTTCTGCGTGTGGTCGGTCACGTCACGAACGCCTTTCAGCTCCGGAATACGCTCAAGCAAGGTGCGCTCGATGCCTTCCTTCAACGTTACGTCCGCCTGGCCGCAGCCCTGGCAGCCGCCGCCGAATTGCAAAACGGCGATGCCGTCTTCAACCACATCGATCAGGCTGACCTGACCGCCGTGGCTGGCCAGCCCCGGGTTGATTTCGGTTTGCAGGTAGTAGTTGATGCGCTCGTTGACCGGGCTGTCGGCGTTGACCATCGGCACTTTGGCGTTCGGCGCCTTGATGGTCAGTTGGCCACCCATGCGGTCGGTGGCGTAGTCGACAACAGCGTCGTCAAGGAACGCTTCGCTGAAGTGGTCGATATACGCGGTGAAGCTTTTCAGCCCCAGCGCGGTGTCTTCAGGTTTTTCTTCGCCCGGCTTGCAGTAGGCAATGCAGGTTTCGGCGTACTGGGTGCCAGGCTGGGTGATGAAGACGCGGATGCCGATGCCCGGGGTGTTCTGCTTGGAGAGCAGATCAGCCAGGTAATCGTGGGCGGCGTCAGTAATGGTAATAGCGGTCATGGAAACTCCTCGCAGGCTTGGGCGCAGTTTACGCCAATCGTTGCGCCGGACAAAGTCCTAGTATTTTTGTCGGGAAAGATTCTCGTCAGGCTCGCCATCGACCCGCGCCTTGAGCCAGCGGTAACTGCGTTTTTCCACCCATTCGTAGCTCAACCACGAACCAACGCCGATCGCCAGCGCACAGACGACGAACATCAGATACGGGTTGATCCCGTAGCGACGCGCAATGAAACCGCCCGCCGAGAGCACCAGCACGTGCATCAGGTACACCGAATACGAGCAGTCACCGAGCAATTTCAGCAAGCGGCTGCGCTCGACATAACGCTCCAGCGCCATGCACGACATCACCAGCACCGCACTCGGCACGCCCCAATTGAGCAGCCGTGGCGCCGGCGCCAAGTGATAAATCGCCAGCAACGCCGCGACAATCCCGGCCAGTGGCAGCCATAAACCGGCGCCGATCCAGCCGCGACGATGGAGCATGCCGATGCCAATCCCCAGCAGAAACTCGTAAACGATGTCCGAGCGATAAAATTCGCTGATCCAGCCAAACCCCGTCCACGCCTGACTCACCGCAAACAGCAGCGCGGCGACCACCAGCAGACGCACTTGCAAGCGAAACAGCAGCGCCCAGGCAAACAGCACGTAGAAGAGCATTTCGTAATTCAGCGTCCAGCCGACGTTGAGCGTCGGGTAGATTCCGTAGCCACCGGGGTTTTCAGTCGGGATGAACAGCAGCGACAGTAGAAAATGCCCCCAATCCACGGTTTGATCGGGCAGCAACGGCTGGGCGAAGACCACCAATAGCGCCATTAGCGCCGTGTACAGCCAATACGCCGGGACGATGCGAAACAGGCGATAGAGCAGAAACCGCGCGGGCGGCAGCGGCTTATTTTCGGTGGAAAGGAAGATCACCAGACCACTGATGACAAAGAACACATCGACGCCCACCGCGCCTTTGTCGATGAACCACTGCCCAATCGGCCCGCGCGCTTCGAAGTCGAAGAAAATCTGCATGAAGTGGTGGCAGACCACCGTCCACGCGGCCAGCGCACGCAGGGCTTGCACTGAAATCAACATCACCCGCTCCCGTCCACACCCTCAAATCCACCTTCAATCCCTTGTAGGAGCTGAGCTTGCTCGCGAAAGCGGTGGTTCAGTCAACATCATTGTTGAATGTGCCGGTGCCTTCGCGAGCAAGCTCAGCTCCTACAAGGGTTTGTGGTGTTGCTTATGGGTGGGACAGCACGCTCGGCTTAAAAGATCAAAGATTCTCGTACCGGTTCATATCGAGCACGCCCTCTTCGACCGGGTCGGTTTCGTGGATGTAGCGGCTCAGATCATGGAAATAGAACCAGAACTGCGGATGACTACGGCGAATCCCCCAGCGCTCGACGATTTTCTCGAATTGCGCCTGGTCCCTGGCACTGTCCATGACATCGACAAACGCCGGCACCTGATCAGCCGGGATGTTGAAGATGAAATTCGGATAGCTGCTGAGTACACCGGGATAAATGGTCAACGTGTCCAGCCCTGGCTGATAACGCAGCGATTCTCCGGTGAGGAACGCCACGTTGCTGTGCGCGCGGTTGCGCAGCAGGCTATAGACCTCGCGTTTGCCGCTGGCCGTTTCGATGCGCAGCATGGTCGCTTCCGGCAACTGGTCAATTACCTTCAAACCGGCGGCCGGCCGCGAGGTCAGGCGGCTGAGTGCTTGTTCGGCATTTTGCAGCGCCGGGTCGATATTCGGCCGCGAGCAATAAGCGTTGTCGCAACGGTTGATCGGGTCAGGCCGCGCGTTGAGGTCGCCATACCGCGCCAGCAACTGCATGGCGAAGTCGTATTTCGGATCTTTTTCGTTGAGTTTCAGCGCGGTCGGTGTGTCGTCGTCGATCGACTCGTAATCCAGCCACATCTTGAACTGACCGCTGCTCTGGTACCAATCATCGAGGTAGTCCTCGCGCGAATCAGCAGGCATCAGACGCAGGAAATTCTGCTCGGCGCCGTTGCGGATCAAGTCGAAATACAGGCGGGTTTGCGCCTGATGGGAGACGTTGCCGAACACGTCGAAGTTGACCGCCAACTGGTAATAGGTGCGCTCCAGCAGCGGATAGTCGAACAACCACATGGTTTGCGGCACTTCGCCGATCAGGCCTTTGGTCACCGAAGCGCTGTCGAAGTGGCGGAAGATGCTCAGCAGCGCGTTGTCGTTGCCGGCCCACAGCGTCGACCAGCTCGGCGCAGGGACTTCGGCATAGCTGTCGCGGCGCAGGGCCTCGTATTCATTCCGTTTGTCGCGGTAGTTGTGCCACAGGGTCAGCACGCTGCCGACGTCGTCGTTCTGCCCCGGCATCGCCAGCAACGGCGTGGCCTGGCCGCGATAGTTCGGGTCGGTGATGTACAGGTCGTGCTCCGGGGCCTGGAACAGCGCCCAGAAGTTGTCGCGGATCACGTCCGTCGCGATCTGCCCACGGCACACCGGGCCGCGAATAAAGGTGCGGACAAAATACTCAGCGTTATCGAGCATGAACTGATAACGCGCCTGCGCCGGGATCGCCTCGAACGTGGCAAAAGGATTGGCACGGCTATTCGGCCCATAACCGGGCAAGGCGTTCACCTGCCAGTTGCCGCTGTAAAACAGGCTTTTCACCCGCGCCATTTTCGCCGCGCTCAGCGGGTAGGTGATGTGGGTTTTGTGCACGATCACCCCTTGCACCGGCCACAAGCGGTAATAAACCTGTGTGCCCGGATCGTCGTTCGGGCGGCGGGTGGCGATCAGGTCGATCGGCTGGCCGGTCGGCGTACGCGAACGCACCCACTGGAAGAAATGCCCCGGCTCGCCGTCCTTGAAATAAAGGTGCGCGAGGAACAGATGCTCGTACAACCAACGGCCGACCAGGCTTTCGCGGGCGCCGGGAGCGTTGAGGAGGTTTTCCCACTGGACGATTTGCAGGGATTCCTTGGCGCTCGGCGCCAGGCCTTGTTCGTCGATCGGCGCACCGGAGGCGAGCCAACGTTGCAACGTCTGGTATTGCTGATCGGTCAGGCCAGTGACCGCCAGCGGCATGCCCTCTTTCGGGTGAGCACCGGCGTAGCCTTCAAATTCGGCAGGCATTGCGCATTGATTTGCGCGGTTTAACCCCAGAACAATGTCTTCGGGCAACTTGGCGTTAGGCGTCAGCGGCGTCTTGTGCCCCAGCTCCAGCATCCGCGCCATCAGCGCCGCTTGGCTGCCCTGCGCATCGAGTACCGAATAGAAGTCTTTCTGCTGCCAGGCGCGCTTGCCGAAGGCGTCATAAAACAATCGCGTGGTCGGCGCCGCTTTAGTGCGCTCGCCGTCATACACCGGCATTTTGCTCGCGCCACGGGCCGCGCCTTCGCCACTGCCAAGATTGAGCTGGCAGGCGGAGTCGTAGCACGCATGGCAGGCCAAGCACTTCTCGGTGAAGATCGGCTGGATGTCGCGGGTGTAGGAAATAGATGGGGAAATGGCAGGTGCAGCCGCTGGCTCTTGCGCCACGGCGCCCCAGCTGAGAAACAGCAACACAAAACCCATGACGCGGTAAGACATGCTGTCTGATCCCGATTTTATAAAAAAACGCCGCGATTCTACATTATGACGTCCGTACCAACATGAGCGATATTCATGCAAAAGCGCCACATGCTCTAAAACCGCACAGGTTTGTTATGATCCCGCTCCTTCGTAATGGTCTTTCCGAGTAGTCCAAATGTCCGATCGCAGCGTCCGCCTTCAAGCTCTCAAGCAAGCTCTCAAAGAGCGCATCCTGATACTCGATGGCGGCATGGGCACGATGATCCAGAGCTATAAGCTCGAAGAGCAGGACTATCGCGGCAAACGCTTCGCCGACTGGCCGAGCGACGTCAAAGGCAACAACGACCTGTTGGTGCTGACCCGCCCTGACGTGATCGGTGGCATCGAAAAAGCCTATCTGGATGCCGGCGCCGACATTCTCGAAACCAACACCTTCAACGCCACCCGCATTTCCATGGCCGACTACGGCATGGAAGAACTGGCCTACGAGTTAAACGTAGAAGGCGCACGACTGGCGCGCAAGATCGCTGACGCCAAGACTGCCGAAAACCCGGAAAAGCCGCGTTTTGTTGCCGGCGTGCTCGGCCCGACCAGCCGCACCTGCTCGCTGTCGCCAGACGTCAACAACCCGGGCTATCGCAACGTCACCTTCGATGAGCTGGTGGAAAACTACACCGAAGCCACCAAAGGCCTGATCGAGGGCGGCGCCGACCTGATCCTGATCGAAACCATTTTCGACACCCTCAACGCCAAAGCGGCGATCTTCGCTGTGCAAGGCGTGTTCGAAGAGTTGCACATCGAACTGCCGATCATGATTTCCGGCACCATCACCGATGCGTCTGGCCGCACCCTGTCGGGCCAGACCACCGAAGCGTTCTGGAACTCGGTGGCGCACGCCAAGCCAATTTCCGTTGGCCTCAACTGTGCGCTCGGCGCCAGTGAATTGCGTCCGTATCTGGAAGAGCTGTCGAACAAGGCCAGCACCCACGTTTCCGCGCACCCGAACGCCGGCCTGCCGAACGAATTCGGCGAGTACGACGAACTGCCGTCGGAAACCGCCAAGGTCATCGAAGAATTCGCCCAGAGCGGTTTCCTCAACATCGTCGGCGGTTGCTGCGGCACCACCCCGGGGCACATCGAAGCAATCGCCAAAGCCGTCGCCGGTTACGCGCCGCGTCAGATTCCGGACATTCCCAAGGCCTGCCGCCTCTCGGGTCTGGAGCCGTTCACCATCGATCGCAGCTCGCTGTTCGTTAACGTCGGCGAGCGCACCAACATCACTGGCTCGGCGAAATTCGCCCGACTGATCCGTGAAGACAACTACACCGAAGCGCTGGAAGTCGCCCTGCAGCAGGTCGAAGCCGGCGCCCAAGTGATCGACATCAACATGGACGAAGGGATGCTCGATTCGAAGAAGGCCATGGTGACCTTCCTCAATCTGATCGCCGGTGAACCGGACATCTCGCGCGTACCGATCATGATCGACTCGTCGAAATGGGAAGTGATCGAAGCCGGTCTGAAGTGCATTCAGGGCAAGGGCATCGTCAACTCGATCAGCATGAAAGAAGGCGTCGAGCAGTTCATCCATCACGCCAAGCTGTGCAAGCGCTACGGCGCCGCCGTGGTGGTGATGGCGTTCGACGAAGCCGGCCAGGCGGACACCGAAGCGCGCAAGAAAGAGATCTGCAAACGCTCCTACGACATTCTGGTCAACGAAGTCGGCTTCCCGCCGGAAGACATCATCTTCGACCCGAACATCTTCGCCGTCGCCACCGGCATTGAAGAGCACAACAACTACGCGGTCGACTTCATCAACGCCTGTGCCTACATCCGCGACGAGCTGCCGTATGCGCTGACCTCGGGCGGTGTGTCCAACGTGTCGTTCTCGTTCCGTGGCAACAACCCGGTGCGCGAAGCGATTCACTCGGTGTTCCTGCTCTACGCGATCCGCGCGGGCCTGACCATGGGCATCGTCAACGCCGGCCAACTGGAGATCTACGACCAGATCCCGCAAGAGCTGCGCGACGCCGTTGAAGACGTGGTGCTCAACCGCACGCCAAACGGCACCGACGCCCTCCTCGCCATCGCCGACAAGTACAAGGGCGACGGCAGCGTCAAGGAAGCCGAGACCGAAGAGTGGCGTAGCTGGGAGGTCAACAAGCGTTTGGAGCATGCGCTGGTCAAAGGCATCACCACGCACATCGTTGAAGACACCGAAGAGTCTCGCCAGTCGTTCGCCCGCCCGATCGAAGTGATCGAAGGCCCGCTGATGTCCGGCATGAACATCGTCGGCGACCTGTTCGGCGCCGGCAAAATGTTCTTGCCGCAAGTGGTGAAATCCGCCCGCGTGATGAAGCAGGCCGTGGCGCACTTGATCCCGTTCATCGAACTGGAAAAAGGTGACAAGCCAGAAGCCAAAGGCAAGATCCTCATGGCCACCGTCAAGGGCGACGTGCATGACATCGGCAAGAACATCGTCGGTGTGGTGCTCGGTTGCAACGGCTACGACATCGTCGACCTCGGCGTGATGGTGCCGGCCGAGAAGATTCTGCAGGTGGCCAAAGAGCAGAAGTGCGACATCATCGGCCTGTCTGGTCTGATCACGCCGTCGCTGGATGAAATGGTGCACGTTGCGCGCGAAATGCAGCGTCAGGACTTCCATCTGCCGCTGATGATCGGTGGCGCTACCACGTCCAAAGCGCACACCGCGGTGAAAATCGAGCCGAAGTACAGCAACGATGCCGTGGTCTACGTGACCGACGCTTCCCGCGCGGTGGGCGTGGCGACGCAGTTGCTGTCGAAAGAACTGAAGGCCGGTTTCGTCGAGAAGACCCGTCTGGAATACGTCGATGTGCGTGAGCGTACGGCCAACCGAAGTGCTCGTACTGAACGTTTGAGCTACGCAGCGGCCGTCGCCAAGAAGCCGCAGTTTGACTGGGCGACTTATCAGCCCGTTAAACCAACCTTCACCGGCAGCAAGGTTCTGGACAACATCGACCTGAAAGTCCTCGCCGAATACATCGACTGGACGCCGTTCTTTATCTCCTGGGATCTGGCTGGCAAATTCCCGCGCATCCTCGAAGACGAAGTGGTCGGTGAAGCCGCGACTTCGCTGTACAAGGACGCGCAGGAAATGCTCGCCAAACTGATCGACGAGAAACTGATCAGCGCCCGCGCAGTGTTCGGTTTCTGGCCGGCCAATCAGGTGCATGACGACGACATCGAACTGTACGGTGATGACGGTAAGCCATTGGCCAAACTGCATCACTTGCGCCAGCAGATCATCAAGACCGACGGCAAACCTAACTTCTCATTGGCCGACTTCGTTGCACCGAAAGACAGCGAAGTGACCGACTACGTCGGTGGTTTCATCACCACCGCCGGCATCGGCGCCGAAGAAGTGGCCAAGGCCTATCAAGACGCTGGCGATGACTACAACTCGATCATGGTCAAAGCGCTGGCCGACCGTTTGGCCGAAGCCTGCGCCGAATGGCTGCACCAGCAAGTGCGTAAAGAGCACTGGGGTTACGCCAAAGACGAAACCCTCGACAACGAAGCGCTGATCAAAGAGCAATACAGCGGCATCCGCCCTGCCCCGGGCTACCCGGCCTGCCCGGATCACACCGAGAAAGCCGCGCTGTTTGCCCTGCTCGACCCGGAAGCCGAAGAAATGCGTGCCGGCCGCAGCGGTGTGTTCCTCACCGAACACTACGCAATGTTTCCGGCGGCAGCGGTCAGCGGCTGGTACTTCGCCCATCCGCAGGCGCAGTACTTCGCGGTGGGCAAGGTCGATAAGGATCAGATCGCCAGCTACACCTCGCGCAAAGGTCAGGAACTGAGCGTGACCGAACGCTGGCTGGCGCCAAATCTGGGCTACGACAACTGATCAGCCCGGACGCAACATCCCCTGTGGGAGCGAGCCTGCTCGCGAATGCGGTCTGTCAGACAACACTTATGTTGAAGCTGATGGCCTCTTCGCGAGCAAGCCCGCTCCCACAGTTCGTTTTGCAGTGTTCTTCAAAGGGTTGGTTATGCTTTTCTGACACACACGACAGACGAGGGATTTATGGACGATCCAGTCGGGAACTGAGCGTGACCGAGCGCTGGCTGGCGCCGAACCTCGGCTACGACAACTGATCCAGTCCTGACGCAACATCCCCTGTGGGAGCGGGCTTGCTCGCGAAAGCGGTCGATCATTCAACATTGATGTTGACCGACATGCCGCCTTCGCGAGCAAGCTCGCTCCCACATTTGCTTTTGCGATGTTCTTGAAAGGGTTGGTTATGCTTTTCTGACACACACGACAGACGAGGGATTTATGGACGATCCAGTCGGGAACTGAGCGTGAGCGAGCGTTGGCTGGCGCCGAACCTCGGCTACGACAACTGATCCAGCCCTGACGCAACATCCCCTGTGGGAGCGGGCTTGCTCGCGAAAGCGGTCGATCAGCCAACATTGATGTTTACTGACATGACGCCTTCGCGAGCAAGCCCGCTCCCACAGTTCGTTTTGCAGTGTTCTCCAAAGGGTTGGCTATGCTTGTCTGACACACACGACAGACGAGGGATTTATGGACGATCCAGTCGGGAACTGAGCGTGACCGAGCGTTGGCTGGCGCCGAATCCGGGCTATGACATCTGATCACAGCGCCTTGAACAAACCCTCGGTAGAGCGTCTGCCTACCGAGGGTTCAAGCCCCTCTCTTACACGCTGAACTGTTGCCGTTCAGTGTTGGTCAGCTCAAGCAGCAACCCGGTTTCCTGGGTTTTGAATTCCACCTCCAGCGCCCCGACTTCTGCCAGGTACGCCTCGGTTATCTCTGTATAACGATCTTCAAGCTCGCCCTGAATTTGCGCCTGCTTATCCTTCAAAACGGCGAATCGCCCTGGGTATTTGCGCTTCAATTGGGCGATCCAGTAATCGCGCGTGACCAGATCCTCCACAAAGTCAGCCGACTGCTCGGCCGCAATCACTTCGGCGTAAGCGGTGTCCAGTGTGCCGGCGCTGACGTTGCCACTGTAGAGCATGTCTTTCGGCTGCCCCGGCAAATCCAGCCTGTCACCCAGACCAATCCGATACGCCAGCCGCACTTCCGCCGGATCCGGCCTGCCCCCTCGTGCCTGGCGTTGCAGCACATCGCGATCGGCAATTTTTTCAATTCGGCCGAGGCGAAACAGTTTTCTACCCAGTTTGAACAGCACACTGTCCTGTTGATTGAGAGGCGTGGATTTGACGGTATCAAACTCGAAAACCTTCACCTCAATATCGCTAAACAACAGGATGCGCCCGTCACCGCAGGTCTGCGCCGATTGCGCCATCGCAAAGACCGTGCGCCTCAAGCTTTCATCGCTGTCGGCGGCTTTCAACACGCGATGTACGCGGCGTGTGAGGTCAGTGCGCCGCAGTGCAAAGTCCTTGGTGCCTTCCATGCGGTCGAGCAGATTGAAGAATGCCGCACTGTCAGGCTGCTGCTCAAAATCGCGCCAGATTCGTGTCAGTTCCTGAGCGTCATTTGACGCTGGATCAATCCAGCGCTGACGCGCCTCGTCACCGGTGACATGGCCGACATCCACCTCTTCATCACTGAGCGGCGACGTATCACTGCCGAAAATGCTGTCAGCCTCCTCACTGTCCAGCACCTCGTCGAGCTCTTCGGCAGACCAGCCCATGATGGTTTCACCGGGGTTAATCTCGTTGCGCAGCATGATCAGGCTTTGGCCGCTCAGACTGTCATTGCTCGATAAATCCACGCCGGCCCTCAATCGGCTGTAGCGCTCACTCATCAATGCATGGGGGACGGCTTCGAGCATGTTGTCTCGCAGATTGAGCGTTGTGAGCGAAGGCAGTTCGAGCACTCCTTCAGGCCACGCTACCAGACGATTGGTTTGCAGATTGAGTGCCCCAAGCTGGGCGAGTGGACTGACGTCCAGCGATTCCAGCCAGTTGTGCGACAGATCCAGCGACTGCAATTGAGTCAACGTCGCAAGTTGCGTTGTCAGTTGTGGCGTCGATCTCAACTGGTTTCCCGAGGCCGACAGGTGCTTGAGGTCGTTGATCGCAAAAACAGGTGCGGGCAGGTTCGCCAGAAGATTGCTGTTTAGCTCCAATGTATGGATGCCTTGGAATGCCCCGAGAAAACCGTCCAGGCCCTGCTCGCTAATAAAAACCTTGTTCAGTTTCAATATACCGACATGAGAGAAATTCCCTGCCAGCGTTGGCAAATCGCCTAAGGGGTTCTCGGACAGATCAAGGGTGAAACCGGCGCTACCCCGCTCGGCCGCAGGTAATCCCCGCAGATTCTGCCGCCAACACGCCAGTATCTGATCGGCGGCTTTGCGCCGTTCCACAGCGCTGACCCAGAGCGGCAGACTCATTTCCCGCAACTGAAACGGCGGCTGAGTGATCCATTGGTTCAGGGATTCGGTCAACGTCTGAAACTGCATGTCCCAATGATCCATCCGGGCGAACAACGCTCCAGCTCCGTGACTCAGTGACAGATCATCAACCGCCTGCAACGCCTCGGAGTCGCGCAGATCCGGGTCAAGCCTTTGCAGGCGTGCCTTGGCCGTCATTCTCACCAACTGCTCTGCAGACTCCACTCTCAGCGGCAACAACAGCTCCGGAAACTGGCTGACCAAGGGCGGAAAATACGCGGGGCCGCCCAAGGTGAAACCCTCACGCAAGTCAGTTCTGGAAATGCCCATTGGCGCAAATTCATGACTCTTGGCCAGCAGATCGTGTCGGGCCTTGGTCGTCAGTCGACATCCTCCCAAATCGACCTGGAGCTGGTCATGCCCGCTGAACACGGCCTCGGGTACATTCACGACTGCGCTGTTGTTCAGCTCCAGCCGGGTCAGCGCAGGCAACTCCAATACGCCCTCGGGCCAAGCAGCAAGCGCGGTGTGGCCCAGACGCAAACGCTTCAGCCCTCGTAAAGTCGTAACGTTCAGCGACTCGACGCGGTTGTAGCGCAAATCGAGGGTTTCCAGACCTGACAATCCGTTCAAACGTCCCTGTAGCGAGGGTGTGATGGTCAAATAATTGTGCTGCAGCCCCAGGTCTTTCAGCTTTGGCAATTGTTTGAGTGTCGAGGGCAAATCGAACAGCTGATTGCGACTCAGATCCAGCGTCCGAAGCTCGCTGAAGTGCGGCAGAAATTGATTCAAGGCATCAACCGGGGCCACAACTTCCGACAACTTGAGCGCCAATACGTGGGAAAAATCCGTGGTGGCCAACGCGGATAAATCAGGCAGGTCACCCAGTGCTGCCCCTGACAAGTCCAGTATCAACACGTTGTAAGGCGCAACAACCGGCAAGGGGAGCGAGGTGGATGATCCCGGTCGCGGCTCGGCATTTACAGAGGCGTCCCCAGCCAGGCCGAAGCGTTGGCGCAAGCCCTCACGCCAGCATTCGCGAATCAGTCGAGCAGCGTTCCGTCGGGCATTCAGATCGACAGTCCGGCCGTTGACGATGGCCAACCGTTCCTGCCAGTCGGTCAGTTGCCCGGACAGCATTTGCAGATCCTGGCGCAAAGCATTGATGTGATCGAGTAGCGCCCGGCCCGACAGCCCTCGCGCCTTGATTTGTCTAAGCGCGGCGGCGGAAAGATCGCTGCCGCAATCCATCGCAATCTGCAGTGAGTCGCGACTGTAACGCTCGAGTATCTGTTCGCTGTCCAGCACGTGCGCAGGGTTGTCTCGTACGTATTCATAGGCTTTGACGAACTGTTCAGCGTCGAGCCTGGCCCAGTTGAGATCCAGCCCGCGCCACAGCTTTTCGTGACCTGCGTACAGCTCGGCAGGCAACGCCTTGATGTTGGCGTGTCGCAGGTTCACTTGTTCAAGCCCGGGCAACTCCAGAATGCCTTTGGGCCAACGCTCGAGAGTACCCGCCACATTCAATGCGCGCAGTCGGGGCAATTGGCTGACATCCAGCGCACTGGATATTCCGCGCAACGTCAGACTTTCCAACTGCGGCATGACATTCACCAGCGACTGCGCCGCCTCACTGAACTCGCTACCGAGATTCCCCCCCAGCAACAACTCACGAATACCGGGGAGCATTTTGAGCTTCTCGGCCAGCCGTGCCGACTGCAGGGGATCCCACACATACAGCTCAAGTGAACGGATGTTAGGAAACTGCCGCATCAACGATTCGCTGCTTTGACTGAGCAAACTGTCGACACTCAATTGCACACTGCTCACGTGAGGGAAATGCGCCGTCAGCTCTGGCAACACGCCGGCGTTCCCCCAATCCAGATGGATCCCGGCCGGGACATCGACCAGCCCCCGCAGCCGCCAGGCGTCCTTGACCATTTGCGCCGTTTGTTGACGGGCCAACGATGCGCCCCCCTCGGCGCTCCACTGCTCTAGTTGAATGGCAAGCGTCGCGTACTCCATGGCGCGCAGGTTGAGCAAATGCACAATTTGCGTCTCGGTACTTCCACCGAGCAGCAGATGATGGATCATCATCTCCGCCGACTCATCTGAAAAGTCGGGATACAGGTCGCGCACCCTTGAGGTCAACGATAGGTTGACCATTGTACTCGCCCCACGACCGCTCAACGGGTAGCCAATGCGACCATCAACCAGGCGTGTCGGCGACTTGAAGCGTCGACCGGGTGCGTTCGGAAATAATGTTTCGAACATTTGATTGCGATGCCTCTGCGCATATTGGCTCAGCAGGCTTTGCAACTCGGCGCTCTGCCCCACGTTCGGCAGCCCGAGCCTTATACGTGCATCGTCCGGCAAAGCGTGCATCAACGACTGATGAAAGTTGTCGCCCTGCTGCGGCACACTGTTTAACGCATTGCCCTGGCTGTCGAAGGCTTGAAATTGCCCGGTCTGGTGGTGTTGACCACCCTCGGTGACCAGGTATTTGACGTCTTCGGCCGAATCGTTGCCGATACTCGCAAGGATCTTGCCGGTGCAGTCGTGTTGACGTACCTCCAGACGCAATGATTGCGGCCAGCCTGGTTGTTTCTCTAAAGCACGCAGGGCCAGACGCTGACTGTCGAAAGACGCCAGGCCTGGCTGCTGCATGCCCGCCAGCGCCCGGTTCATTCGCCCGACTCTGGCGCGAGTGCGCGCCTTGAGCAAGAGACTCACCGGTAGCCGTCCGCTACGTTCGATCAGCCGGCGTTCCTGAACCGTCGCGGCGCTCAACACCTCTTGTGCGGCGTCATTCGACAGACTCGGAAAGGTGCCTTGCAGTTGTTTGATTTCAGGCGTCAGCGCCGTTTCGACGGGAACACCATTCCGAAACTGGCGCAAAGTATCGGACAAGACCGAGGGCATGGCTTGGTGGTCGATGTGCATTTTGCGTAGCACGCTGTCGTCGACCCCACTGATTCGCGCGATGTTCTCCAACGCTGCCGTATCCAGCCCATCGGTTGCGTGGCCCAGCCGTCTCAGCAGCGTCGCCCGATCCCATTGCAGCGGGCGCTCGAAATCGTGTCGCCAGGCGCCCTGGCCATTGGAACGCAGCGCTGGCTGATAGGCATTCGGGTCGCTCGGATGTTTGAGGCGCCAGCGGCCGAGGGCCGAGTCAAAAGTTTGTTCATACACCTCGCCCTCAAGGCGGATAAACGTTCTGCTACCCACTGCATATTGCCCAAATGAATTGGGTTCGAGCGTGGACGGCAACACAACCGGGCTTCTGTACGGCGCAACACCCGGCCGCCAAAGTTGCTCGTCACCGAACGGCAGTTTGACTTTGACCATCCCGTCGACAAACGGCGTCGAGAGGATTTTCGGCGCTCTGCTTGCGGCCGCGCCGAGCACGGCCATAAACGCTAGATTGGCTGCGACAGCGCTGAGATAACTCCATGCCTGATCACTGTCGCCAATGCTCCAGGCCTGCGCTCCGTGGTAGACGTCCAGCGTTAATTGTAGGGCCATCACGGCCATCATCACTTCGCCCAGCCCTGGTATAAAGAACGCTGCGACGTTCAGTATGTTCAAGCCCCATTCGGCATAGTGCGCCAACCGCGCATACCAGGCGTCATGGTCGACGGTGGCAGTCGGTACCGCCAATTGCGCGGAGGATTCTTTCAGGCGCGTCTGGTGGCGGGTGTACAACTCGTCGAACACATTCTCGGCAAAAAAATTTTCCGCCAGATCCAGCACCGGGTCGTCTCGATAAACCCGTTGATAGATCCCGTCGAAATGCCCGAACAACGTTTGTTCGCGGTGTGGTGCATCTGGATCCCACTTCAGCGTTTGCAACGCTGACTGAACGCTGCCGAGAAACCTGCCAGCGTCGCCATGCGGGATGAGACGTAGAAACGAACGCTGATAAGCGGCGTCTCGCAGGCGCAGCGCGAGATCCCTCTCGAATGCCCTGAGCGAGGCGTACTCCTTGATTGGCGCCACCGGGTCGCCCGGTATGCAGACGATGATTCGAGAGTCGGTATAACCGAGCACGCTGAACAGGTTGGTGCCGGGATTGCTCAAGCTCAGATCAATTTTTTTCTGTTTACGCCGATTCGCGCCAAGTACGAACATTTCGCTGGCAGGCAGGCCCAGAACATGCAACTGGCTAAACACAACGGGTTCGCCGTCCAGCGTCGTCGCCGGCTCTTCGTTGAGTACGCCGAGCACTGCCAGGTAGGCGGTCGGGCTCAGCAGCGACGTCAGGCGAGCAATGTGCGCATGGGCTCTCAGGCTTTCTTTCCACGCTTCGATGGTCTGTGCTTTGACCGTCGCAGCGGTGTCGGCCGCATCAAATATCGCCGCCAAATGCTGCTGATATTGCTTGCCGATATCCAGCTCGCGGCATAACAGTGCAAATTGGCCGGGTTTGATCGCCAGCTTCTTGATTCTGTAGCACTGGGAGTGGCCGAATTTGGGGTAATACCAGCCATAAGGTCCGTCATTTTCATCAACGATGGGCGCCCTCTCCCCCTGTTCCGCGATGATGTCTGTTTCAGCGAAGGGCTGCTCGTCGGCAAAATTTCGTAATGCCAATTGCAGCGGGTTTTGATCGGTGATGAGCCTGTCGCGGTAAAGCTCGGTGTAAAGCCAGGTGTTGGCCGTATCGACCTTGATGCCAAACTTTTCAAGCAGCGCGTCTTCGAGCAAGGGTTGCGCAAATTCGACGACACCCTTGAGCCCTTTTAGGGTTTTCGCCAGATTTTGACTGGACGTGCGGCTGCGTTGCTGAGTGTCGCGCACGATTTGCCGTTGCACCTCGGTCAGCGCTTCAAACCACTCAGGCATCGCCCCTTCGGGCAAACCTCCGGGTGTTCTTGCCTGATCCAGCTGCTGGATATTTGCACGACTGAAGTGACGCAACCTTTGTTGCAGTTTGTGTTTAACGAATGGCGTGTGCAGGCCCTCTTGCCGGCCCGATAGGAGTGCTCGCATCTGAAATCCTGACGGCTTGTAAATGAGACGTCAGTTCATCACCGGCGGCGCTGGCGATGGCGGTACATATATATATGCCGTCACTTTTGTCAGCGAGCCACAGGGAATTAATTAGCTATGCTTGCTGTTCACACTGTGATGACGAGGGATTTATGGACGATCCAGTCGACAACAAACCGCCGACCTTCTGGCAGATGCTGCACAGCGTCATGGCCGCCGCGTTCGGGGTGCAGAGCGGCAAGAATCGGGCAAGGGATTTCACCCATGGCAAGCCCAGCCATTTCGTGGTGCTGGGGATTTTGTTCACGGCCGTGTTCGCGCTGACGCTGTTTGCCATCGTCAAACTGGTGCTGCATTTCGCCGGGGTTTGAAGGGGGTCAGCGCATCAGGGTTTGCAGGTTGAACGGGTAACGGTAGGAATCCGGTTGGCCCTTGGCGGACAACTTGCGGAAATGCACGCCGTAGTCCGGTGAGTCGCCCATGGCCAGCATTTGCCGAGCCTGGGGCTTGTCGATCAGTTGCAGCAAGGGGATTTGCCGATCGCTGCCGCCGTAGCGGTTCAGATCCACGCCCTTCTCGTAGTCGTGTAACTCGACCAGCGCCCAGCCGCCCAGCGTGAAATGGCCGCCGACCAACGCACTCAATTGACCGTCGACGAACGCCTGCAATGCCGCCGGTGAAGTATTGACCGCACTGAACAACGCATCCTTGCCCGGGACTTTGCCGGTTTCGGCGTAGGCACGCATCGCCCCGAAGGCCATTTCATCGTTGGCCGACCACACCAGCGAAACCTTTGGATAGCGGCCGAATAGTTGTTTCGCCTGTTCGTAGGCGCGCTCTTGAGTCCAGCCGCTGTAAACCAGTTGGCGCAAACGCACGTGAGGATGCTCGGCCAACGCACGCTGCATGCCGTGCTCACGCAATTGCGCTGACGGGGTGATTTTCAGTCCGGAGAACGCCAGCATTTCAATCTGCTCACCCGCTGCCACCGGCGGATGCACACGGATCAGCTCCTTCATCATCAAGTAACCGCCCTCCTCGTCGTTCGGCACCAGACTGCCGATCTGATCGCCGCGCTCGCCGACTAACGCCTGTTGATCCGCCGTCAACGCGTTATTGACCATGAACAGCTTCACGCCACTGTTGTGAGCCAGGCGCAGAATTTGCGGCGCGATGTACTGTTCGTTGACGAAAATCAGGTAGTCGGGACGATTGGGCCCTTGCAGCGCGATGCGCGCCTGAGCGAGGGTCAGCTCTGGCTGACGTTGCGAATAGAGGATCTGCAGATCAATGCCGAGGTCGCGAGCGGCTGCCTGCATGAACTGCGAATAGCTGACCCAGAAGGCTTCCTGCGTCGAGCCCGGATTGAGGAACAGCACAGACTCCGCTCGCGCAGCGGTTGACAATAGCGCGCTGAACAGCAGCAAGCCGAGGTGCAAAAACTTCAACATGAGTCATCCGGGCCCAAGAAAAAATGGCCGCGCATTATAGCCCTCGAATCATCGGCTATTGGTGCCTGATCCCGTTTTTGTCCGACAATCGTCGCATGCGGGGCCCGGATGAGTCGTTTACTGATGGCTGACCCAGAATACCGCTGTCCCTACTACGAGAATGATCAGGAACAAAATGGCCCACGCATCGACGCTACTGTCGCTTTTTCTTGCCTTGGTCGGATTGCTCATTGCATCGCCTCTTGTCGGTTTTATCGGTGATTGCAGAAAGACTCGACCACAGTTAAGACGATGATTGTCCGCACTACAAATGTGGATTAGTTGACAGTGATTCTCGTTAGGCGTTTTGGTTCTTTACATATACTCAAACATCACTTTTGCGCATAACCCCAAACAGGTATATTGCCCCGGCTCCGTTAGGGAGAGCGCGGCCGTGCGCGCAGAATTGCAGAGGCACAATCGGACTCCAGCAAGCGAAAACGCAGTGCTACTCCGAATGGCCCAAGCCTGAGAACAGGACTTATATGTACGTATACGACGAGTACGATCAGCGGATCATCGAGGACCGCGTCAAGCAGTTCCGTGATCAGACCCGACGCTATCTGGCAGGTGAGCTGAGCGAAGAAGAATTCCGCCCACTGCGCCTGCAAAATGGCCTCTACATCCAGCGTTTTGCGCCGATGTTGCGTGTGGCGGTGCCTTACGGCCAGCTGACTTCGCGTCAGATGCGCATGATGGCCAAGATTGCCCGCGACTACGACAAGGGCTACGCCCACATCAGTACGCGGCAGAACGTGCAGTTCAACTGGCCGGCGGTGGAAGACATTCCGGACATTCTGGCTGAACTGGCCACCGTGCAGATGCACGCGATCCAGACCAGCGGTAACTGCCTGCGCAACGTCACCACCGACCAGTTCGCCGGTGTCGCCGCCGACGAAGTGATCGATCCGCGCCCATGGTGCGAGATCGTCCGTCAGTGGACGACGTTCCACCCGGAATTCGCCTACCTGCCGCGCAAATTCAAAATCGCCGTCAACGGTTCGACCGCTGACCGCGCCGCCATTGAAGTCCACGACATCGGCCTTGAGCCGGTGCACAACGCCGCTGGCGAACTGGGCTTCCGTGTGCTGGTCGGCGGAGGCCTCGGTCGTACGCCGGTGGTTGGCGCGTTCATCAACGAGTTCCTGCCATGGCAGGATCTGTTGAGCTACCTCGACGCCATTCTGCGTGTGTACAACCGCTACGGCCGTCGCGACAACAAATACAAGGCGCGGATCAAGATCCTCGTCAAGGCACTCACGCCTGAAGTGTTCGCGCAGAAAGTCGATGCGGAAATGGAGCACCTGCGCGGTGGCCAGACCACACTGACCGAAGCCGAGCTGCAGCGTGTGGCCAAGCACTTCGTCGATCCGGACTACAAGGCCCTGGACAACCAGACCGCTCAGTTGGCCGACCTCGACAAAGAGCATCCGGGTTTCGCCCGCTGGCGCACCCGCAACACCCTGGCGCACAAGAAGCCGGGTTATGTCGCCGTGACCCTGTCGCTAAAGCCAACCGGCGTTGCCCCGGGCGACATCACCGACAAGCAGCTCGACGCCGTCGCCGATCTGGCCGACCGCTACAGCTTCGGTCAACTGCGCACCTCGCACGAACAGAACATCATTCTCGCCGACGTTGAGCAGAGCCAGTTGTTCACCCTGTGGGGCGAATTGCGCGAAGGCGGTTTCGCCACGCCGAACATTGGTTTGCTGACCGACATCATCTGCTGCCCTGGCGGTGATTTCTGCTCGCTGGCCAACGCCAAGTCGATCCCGATTGCCGAATCGATCCAGCGCCGTTTCGACGACCTGGATTATCTGTTCGACATCGGTGAGCTGGATCTGAACATCTCCGGTTGCATGAACGCCTGTGGTCACCACCACGTCGGCCACATCGGCATCCTCGGCGTGGACAAGAAAGGCGAAGAGTTCTATCAGGTCTCCCTCGGCGGCAGCGCCAGCCGTGACGCGAGCCTGGGCAAGATCCTCGGCCCGTCCTTCGCTCAGGAAGTCATGCCTGACGTGATCTCGAAGCTGATCGACGTGTACGTTGAACAACGTACCGAAGACGAGCGCTTCATTGACACTTATCAGCGTATTGGCATCGACCTCTTCAAGGAACGCGTCTATGCAGCGAATCATTAAGAACAACGAAGTCGTCGACGAAACCTGGCACTTGCTGCCAAAAGATTTCAACATCGACGAGATCAGCAATTGCGACGACTTGATCGTGCCGTTGCAACTGTGGCGCGAACATAGCCGCATGCTCAAGGCCCGCGACGGCGGTCTGGGTGTCTGGCTGGACGCTGACGAAGAAGCCGAAGAAATCGGTGAAGACGTTGCCGAGTTTCAGGTGATTGCCCTGAACTTCCCGGCGTTCACTGACGGCCGCAACTACTCCAACGCCCGTTTGCTGCGCGACCGTTACGGTTTCAAAGGCGAACTGCGCGCGATTGGCGACGTACTGCGCGACCAACTGTTCTACATGCACCGCTGCGGTTTCGACGCCTTCGCTGTGCGCCCGGACAAAGACCCGTACGAAGCCCTTGAAGGTCTCAAGGACTTCTCGGTGACCTATCAGGCTGCCACTGACGAGCCGCTGCCGCTGTTCCGGCGCCGCTGATCCTTTAAGTCGTAACACCCAAATCTGAAACCGGAGCTGATCCGGTTTCAGATTTTTTTTGCGTTGAATAGGCTAAGACTTACTCGATTACGGCAAAGGTCGGTACATCAATCGGTGCCGGGAGAACAGCGAAGCGATCCAGCGCCGCCTGTGTCAGACGGGTAAACAGTGCTCTGCGCAAATTGGCGCTGTTTTCGGTAATCGCCGTCATTCGCACCGAAAGCTGCTCGCGGTTTAACTGCGTCAACCGATCGAGATTGAGCAGGGCAAGTTTTGCGTTGATGTCGATTGCATCGAATGGCTCGTGGTAAGCCCTCTCCAGGTACTCCGCCCAGATCGGATGGGTTTTGAGCGATTCGAGCAACGCCCCGCTCTGCTCCTCGCGAATGATCTGCTCATAAACCAGGTCGAGCGTTTGCTGGGTGACCTCAACGTCCAGTCGCTCGTTGATCGCCGTCGGCTGACCAAGAAGATCGAGACGCTGCGCCAAGCCCAAACGGAACGCAAAACTGACCTGTCTCGCATCCTCTGCGGTCAAAGTTTCTGTTAGCTGACGGGCGACGATATTTTTGTGCGCCTCCATTTCAACGGCTCGCAATCGAAACAGCCCCCGTAGCAAACGCAAAAATTGGCGCTCCAACTGGACGTCACCCCGTCGCGCAACGTTCAAGGCCCTGTAGCATAAAACCGTCACGGCAAGATCACTGAATTGCAGCGAGCAATCGTCGATGCTTCTCGCATCCGCATCGGCCATGCGAAATAAAGCACGGCGCAATGCCGCATCCTCCGCCGCCGAGGTTATGACACCCCAGACCCTTTCTCGTAACGTGGTGAATGCCAATCGATAGTCAACGGTATAACGCAAGCGGATCAGCAAACTGAAGAAACGCCGGGAATAAGGCTGCAGGAACACCGAACGCCATAAGCGCTGGCGGGTTAGCATCAACGGGCCTGTAACACCGGTCAACCAGATCGAACTCATCGACTCGTCCACCAATACCCGGGCTACCAGGTCGGTTTGTCCCAGTGAAAGAAGTCCGAAGTTGATCTGATTGCGGCGCTCATAGGCAGACAGCCGCGTTAAGGAATCAGCGGAAAGCGGATTTCCCCGAATATCGGTGCCCTGATTCAATACATCGGTGCTGACCAATACGTTCTGCGGAACCTCCACAATCCGGTTGTCACGCAGATCCAGTGTTCTTAACTTCGGCAGTCCCTCGGTGCCCGTTGGCCAGGTGCTGATCCCGGTATCGCGCAATCCCAGATGTTCAAGCAACGGCAGGCGCGAGACATCGGGACAGCGTCCCAGGTCAGGGTTGAAGCTCAACTCCAGACGTTTGAGTGAGCTCATCCGGGCCAGTTGCGAAGCCGACTCCTCTGTCAGGTGAATCCGGTTTTCGTTCAGCTCCAATGTTTCAAGCCTGGTCATCCCGCTGATGGCGGCTGGCAAACGTGTCAATTCATTACCTGCCAGAGACAGTTCCCGTACGTTGGTAAAACCAGCAAGAAACTGGCTGATTCCCGCTCCGGCGCCAATATGGGCGATGTTCAATGCACCCACGTGACTGAAGTCTGCCGGCAGAACCGGAAGCTGGCCGAGCACCAGTTCGGGCAACGACAGTTTATAAAGGATTTCTTGCGACATCGGAATCCGCGGCGTTTCTCGGCGCCAGCATCGAATGATCTGAATCGCCGCACGAAACCTGGCCAGTTTCGTGACCTTGATCCGGGGCCCGTTCAGCCCCTGGTGCCAGCTTTCACGCATGATCCATCGCTGAAGGATGTCTCGCAGGTTGAAAAACTCGACACGCAAGTGTTCCAGCTTTCTGAGGGCCAGCATCTCGTCCGCCCCAAGGCTTTGCAAAAATGCGTTGATCTGTTCATTGGAATGGGTCGGATAAAGTTCCTGCGCGCGTTGTTTCAACGCAACCGCATCGGAATATGGCGTATCGTTGACGGGCGCGCGGCTCAAAGACTCTGGTTGCACGCGATCCGCCAGGCGCATCGGCGATGTGTAACCGCTGCGCACTGGCGAGTTGCTCAGGGTTAAATGCGCAACTTCGCGCCGCCGCAACGCCGTGGCAGTAATCTTGTGTCGCAACGATGTGACACCATCGACTGTTGCTACCCCCAGCGCTTCACGGCGCTGCGCTGACAATCCTTGCCACAGAGCCTCGAAGTAATGCTCACGCGTTCGCCCGGGCAGAAGCGCGACTTGTTCGAACTGTTTGTTCAACACTTCATAAGCGTAGCCATGGGCAAGCAGTTGCATATGCTCTGGCGCCTCTTCGCTGCCGAGCACGGCCACCACATCATCGGAACGGGTACCGTCGAGTATTTCTACGTAGAGGCCATCCTTCCAGCCAGGCGAATGCTCAAGGGCATCCAGCACTAAACGGTTGGTGTCCGTTGTTGCTGCCGCATCCAGATACAGCCCTTCAAAGGCGCGGATCTCACGAATCACCTGCAAATACCGACGCGCTTCTTCGGCCTGACGAAGCGGGACATGACCCGCCTCCAGTTCGAGCAGTTCATGAGCGTCTGCATACCACACCAATTCATTGGCAAAAGACGCAGGCAGCTCGGAGAACATATCCACCAGCAGCGCAGACTCCCGACTCAATGTCGGCGCGTTACGTTGGTAAAGTTGCTCGAACAGTTTGTAGTTGGTGCTGATAGCGTGTTCTTGCATGACCTGCTGCAGCGCCTGCTGCTGTCCGTATTCAGCACTGACGGTCGATAACAGCTCGCTGCGCTCGGATTCGCTCAAAGCCGCAAGGACATCACGGTAAAGGTGCCCCTTGGCGAACGCGTCGTGGCGCAGGGTGATATAGCGGGTAATCGACTGTGCGCCAGCGAAGCTTTTCAACGTCTGTCCGGTCGCGTCAGTGATGCTCAGTGCCGTGTGCAGCGGCCATCGTTGCAAACTTGTCAGCAGATACAGTTGCAATTCGAAGTCAGCCTGCACCGCCGTTGGCAGCGCCCCCAATTGCTCGATAAATCTACGCACCTGCACGTCCGTATCGAATCGTTGCACACTATCGATCAGCGCAGCCGGCGGGCGGCGGCGATCAAGGATCGCCTGGCGCAACTCGTCGTCCTGTACCCCGCTCGCGGTCATGGCATCCATGATCAATGCGTCATCCAGCAGGCTCTCGCTGTAGCCAAGACGACGCAGCAGTGTCAGGCGATCCCATGCTTGGGGTAACTCGCAATCATGTCGCCAGGCACCAAAGTCATTGGTTTCAAGTAAAGGGGCGTAATCCTCCCGAAGGGAAGATGGCGGCTGCACCTCCCACATCTCGGTGTCGATCTGCGGACGCACGGCGTACACATGAGCACCTAGTTGCAAATAGGCCTGCCCGGCAAGCCAGCGCAGTCCTCTTTGATCGGTACGCAACCCGTCAGGCAATGTCATACGCTGGCGGTAAGGGGCGAGATCCGGGTTCCATAATCGCCTGAGGCCAGCGGATAGTTTGACTTCGCGTAGCCGTGCGACAACCCCGGTTCCTTTGATTGTTCTATAGGCCGATGAAATGACCAATTGACCGGCCGCCAGCGCCGCTGCAAGGATCAGGTTTTCCGTGGTGTCGAAGAAATACTCTGTCGCCTGTTCCTGATCACCTCGTGCCCAGCTGTCGATGCCCAGATAGACGCCACGCAACAGCTGAAAAGCGGTCACTGCCATCAGAATTTCGCCCACCCCCGGGATAAACGAAGCGGCAAACAACGCCAGATCGATGCCGACCGTTTCGTAGGTTTCGAGCCTGGCCAGGCGTTCTTTCTCGTCCTCATCGTCGGTCGGTACCACCAGCAAGCGAGCGGTACTCTTGACGAGTGCGAGGCGCTGAAGAAAGAGCCCCTTAAACCGTCTCCCTCCATGTCCACGGCAGTTACCGGAAGATAAATGCTCTCTTTGGGCAATGGTGAGCCGCCGGAAGGTTCAAGCAACCGTTGTTTTAACTGACTGCGAAACTCGACCTGCTCTCCCAACGCGACGAAACGTGCAAAGTAATGATGGAACGTCGATTGGCGTAAGCGGGCGCTGAGCCGCACTTCCATTTTTTGAAACGATGAGAACTCCTGGATGGACTGTTCAGGGTCGCCGGGAAGGTAGAGCACACAGCGCTTGTCAGCAGTTTTCAGTTGCAAAACCATCACACCATAGATCGTGCAGTCCAGCAGCTTGATGGTGTGCAGGCTGAATGCCGCTTGAGATAAGCCCGCCGCCTCACCGTGCTGTAATGCTTCACGCAGGCGCTGATGGGTGTCTGGTGAAATGTGCTGTTTCATGAGCGCGAGCTGCAAATCGACCTCAAAACTGCGTCGCGAATGGGCCACGCAGGCTTTGCGTGTTTGCGGATCTTTCTCGAGGATCTGCTCCAGGTGCTGTTGATATTGCTTGCCCAGGTCAAGCTCGCGGCATAGCACCGCCAATTCATGAGGCTGCAGTGGCAGGACTCGATTGCCGTGCCCGGTAACGCTTTCGGGGAGGTAGATCAGCGACCGCGCATGGTAATTTTCAGCACGAGTTTCCTCCGATGTGAAGTTCTCGCACGCGGCTACCACCAGGTCTCTGGCGATCGGGAGCACAAGCTTCTTCCTCAGCCCCAACAGGCTTGAGGTGGATCTGACGTGCTGAAACACGGCGCCGGTGATGTCCAGCGGCTCCTTGATTTTTTCCGACAACGCCTTGGTCAGTTTTTCAGTGGCAAACCGGTTGGGATCCCGCAGTTTCTCCAGGGCGGTGCGTGCCTCGTCCCTGGTGGCAAAACTGGCGATCAATCCGTCATAGAGCGCCTTGCGCTGTGCCGGACTACTCTGGATGAACCAGGCAGGCCACTGCATTTTTTTGAAAAACTCAAAGAAAACCCCCTGTTGCTCAAGCGTCATTGCCATTGGCGTACTCATGATGAAGCCCCTCCATCAAGCCTGGGTCTTTTCACCGATGACGCAATAAACGTGGCTATTCGTTCTTCGAGCCGGGTAAAACTGGCAAACGGATCATGACCGTCCAGCGGCGACCATCGCACTTCCTGGAACAGATACCGGCACAACGCGGGAGAGGTATCCATCTCCTCAATCATCTTCCAGACACGAATTTGCAAAGGTGCGTAGTCGACGAGAAAGTCCGCTGTACGGGTCATCCACTCAAGCGTGCCAAAGAATCGATCCCCTCCCGGCATGACCGCTATCCGCTCCCAGCGTGCGCTGAACAGTTCTGCGCGCTCGACCGATAACCCCTTCGTCCATGCACCCGGCAGAAAAACCGTGTGCGTCGGCTTGGCCATCCACACATTGATACCGCTTTGCTGACGATGCTCCACCACCCAGCGCAAACTGTCGGGATCACTTAGCGGGTTGCCGGACAGCAGCACGTTACCCTCCGCCACCGACTGTCGGCGCACGGCTTCGGGTATACGGGTAAGCCGGTTATCGCGCAGATCCAGACGCCGTAAGTAGGGGTAGTCGAAAATGCCGATGGGGCTCGTAGTGAGGCCGGTGCCGCGCAGCTTGAGCTGATTCAATTGCGGCATGCCCATCATCAGCGGCGTGACACCCAGTGGGTTATCGCTGAGGTCGATGATGCGCAGTCGCTTCAATTCAGCGATTTTTCCAGCGGTCTCGTCCGTTAGAACCAACCCGGTTGAACTCAGATTGAGAATCTCCAGTTGGCTCATCTGGCTGATCGCTGGGGGCAATCGGCCAACCTCCTGGCCCAGTTCATTGAAAAGGCGTAAATCGACGCCCCTCATGCCCAGCCAGCGCAGGTTTGGGAAAGATTCGAGGAAGCCGTTGATACTGCCCCGCTGAGTCACTCGAAAATAAGGCATCGACAGCGAGATGACGTCGCGAAATTTGATGTTGAGTTGCGGCAAACTATGCATGGGATCGAAATCCATGCCCAGATGAAAACCGACAAACCGGCCATCCTCGTAGACTCGACTATCAGGGTCACCGCGTCCTTGCCAAAGGGCAATCAACTCTTCGGCCAGCTCGTGGCGGATCTCACGCTCCCTGTCCATTCGGGCCTCGATGCGGGCATCATTTTCGTCTTCGATTTCGACAGCACTCATGCCCTGCGCAAGGCCTTCGCTTTCCGGTAGTAATTCGACCTCCATGTCATGGATGTCCGTGTGGATGTCTTCGATCCATTCGGTGATGTCGTTGCCCAACTGCCCCATTTGCAGCCTTAATCGATCCAGCTCTACTTGTGCACCCGAGCCAAGCGCGCGCAGGAAATCGTCGGCTTGAGCATCGGAAACCGTCGGGTAAATTTCTTTGACCTGGAGCCTCATCACCTGTCTGGACAAGTCTGCGTCCTGGGCCGTAGCGGGAAAGCCGCCGCCGCGTAACCCGGCGAAATGAAAGGGAGCCCCCGTGTCCATTCGACGCAGCCCAAGCCTCAACGCGGGTTGTGATAATGCGTGCAGACGGATTTTCGCCTGGAAGTCAGCCAGTTCATGATCGATGCGCAAACCCAGCGCCGATCGCTGCTCAATTGAGAGGGCATCGAGCAAGCGTTGCTCAAACGCCATTCCGGGTGATTTGATCAATTGCGTTTTCACGCTCGCGGAGACCGTACCGATGCTATCGATCACCCTGGAGCCTGCAGCGCTCTCAAGCACTTCGATTCGCGTTGACGACGACCAGCCAGGCAAGCGCTCGAGTGTATGCAGAACCAGAACATCGCAATCAGCACTGACTGAGGACTTCAAATAGAGCCCCTCATAGGCTCGACAGAGCCGAAATTGTTGCTCGTACTGTTGAGCCTTATCTGCCAGCTGGCTGAAAACACGCTTGCTGTCGGCGAGGGTATGCGGCGCAGCGATGTCCAAGCCTGCACGGTCAAGCATTTGCTCCACCGCACTCGTCGAAAGCTGCGGATACTGCTGACGGAACAACCTCACCCAAGAATTATCCGATTGTTGCAGGGCTTCATGACGCTGATGGAAGCTTTCTGTCCGGGCGCGTTGCAGCTGTTGAGCTTGTGCCGAATTTTCAGGAAATGCATCGATGGCCTCTTGCAGCGCTTGATCAATGGCAAAGCGGTTGATGGTGTCCTGCAGAATGGGCGTCGGTGCTCGGCCGTCAGTCTGCATCAGACGTAAAGCGTCATCGCTCACGCCACTGACATGGCGAATCTGCAGCAAGACATGATTGCTGAACCGCTCGACGCTTGGCCCGATACCTCGCATCAAGGCAATTGGCTTTTCTGCCGACGGTGTTACGCCGGGCTCGGCTACCCCGGCAGATTGCTCCGCAGCCTGACGCGCGACGACTGACTCGTCTTGCAGGCTTTTAACGATGGAGGGTTCTGCGTGGGCGATCAATTGCCCTGCCAGCACCGGCAGCGCGTTCAATACGCCAAATACGGTTCGAGTAATGCCCTGCGAGCGTTCGGTTGAGTTTGTTGCGTTTGCCGTCTCGGCAAGACCGTAACCGGCATCGATCAGGCCGGCCAATGTCAGCAAGCCTTCCCCACCGGGAATCAATAGCGCCAACGGCGCGTATCGGTTGAGCCACTGCACCAGCGGCTCGACCACTGCGCTCAATTGCTGACGATTGACCTCGGCGTCGTCACGGATCGTGGCAATGCTGTCGAGCGCCGCTTGTTTCATCGCCTTCACCATCTGCGCAAATGGGTCAGTGCCCGCCGGGGCACTCTCTAGATCGGCGTAGTCGCAAGGATCCCAGTAGCCATCGTTGTTGAAGAAGCCGGCGGTGGTGGTCAGATGATGTTGTCGCGGGTACATCGCCATGCCTTGCAGCGCCGTGAGCACGCCGGCGTGCAGGACGCCGTCAGCGCGATCGTCCTCCCTGAAATGCGCGGCCAAAGCCTTGGTCATGTCGATATTGCGTCCTGCCTCGGTCAACCAGTGGCGCATCGCTTGAACATCGGCGAATTCCTGAAAAGGTGACGAGTTGCCTGGGACATACAGCAGCCTTCGAGCGTGGCCCGGTTGCGAGAAGCACCAGATATCGGTCGCGACATAACGATAGATGCGCAACCGGCTGAACTGGATGTCTTTTGGCTCGATAAAGCGCCCTTGTAAATGCTCAAGGGTGAGCGAGTCCCAGGATTGCTGCGGATTCAGACCGGCTCCGTGCAATGCCAGTTTCAGGCCTTCACCGGAAAGCGTTTGTTCCTGATGCTGCAGATAAGCGGCCATGACATAGGCAGATTTGACCGCCGCCTTCAGTGGATAGCTTTTGTTTGTCTCAATAACGGCGTCGGACGGCCAGGCCTGTTCGACGTAAGCGCTGTATTGATGCTTGAGTTCCAGTGTCCACACCCATCGTTTGAACGCGTGGGGTTGCACTGCAAGCTGCGTGTGCGGTTCGTAACGCTGGGGAATGGTTTGTTGGTAGATGCCTTCGTAGTCCGCATGCCCACCCTCGGGGAACGCCGATTCATCAATATCGACGACCTTGATATGCGGCCCCACCGGGGGCGGGGTGTACAGGCCAAATACCGTTTCACCGAAACGTCCGGCGCCGACCGTTTGCTGATTGCTCATGGCCGCGTGAAGCAGACTTTCGGTTCTCGTGAGACGCCCCTGATGAATCCCTTCAAGTGCGGGATAACCACGAAAATCGTACTGCAGATAGGCCAGTTGCGACGTCATCGGGGCAATGTCTTTGCCCCATCGATCCTCGATCAAGTCACGGGTGAACCGCGTGGCGCTGTGTGGCAACACGGCTTCCAGTTTGAGGGCCCACTGTTGGTGTCTGTTGCGGCGGGTTTCTGCGTTCTCCGTCATTCTCTGCAATCCTTTGCATCGCTATAGGAGTGACTAACCTAAAGGATGTGAGGCGAGGAAAATGCAGGACGTTTCCGCGATGGGCGAGGAAATTTCGCTAGGGGGGATGGGTGTTCAAGATCAAAAGATCGCAGCCCTCGGCAGCTCCTACATGGGAATATCTGTAGGAGCTGCCGCAGGCTGCGATCTTTTCAGACGAACCGCTAATTACCAGAAGCGTTGTTGGGTCAAACGACTCCACCAGCTCAGCAACACGCGATCCACCGAACCGCTGGCCGCCATGCCGATGCGCTCTTGCAGGCTCTTACGCTCGGCGTAATGCAGGTGATAAACCTCGGACTTCTTCGCACGTTCTGCCAAGTACTCATCGCTGGTCTTGAGTTCGTCGACCAGCTGTTTGTCCAGCGCTGCCACACCGAGCCAGACTTCACCAGTGGCGACTTCGTCGATCGCGAGTTGCGGGCGATAGCGTGACACGAAGTTTTTGAACAGTTGGTGGGTGATGTCGAGGTCTTCCTGGAATTTCTCGCGGCCCTTTTCGGTATTTTCGCCAAACACGGTCAGGGTGCGTTTGTATTCGCCGGCGGTCAGCACTTCAAAATCGATGTCGTGCTTCTTCAGCAGCCGGTTGACGTTGGGCAACTGCGCGACCACACCAATCGAGCCGAGGATCGCAAACGGCGCGCTGATAATCTTCTCGCCAATGCACGCCATCATGTAACCGCCACTCGCGGCCACCTTATCGATGCACACGGTCAGCGGCACGCCGGCTTCGCGGATACGCGCCAGCTGCGAGGACGCCAGGCCATAGCTGTGCACCATGCCACCGCCACTTTCGAGACGCAGGACGACTTCGTCTTTCGGTGTCGCGAGAGTCAATAGTGCAGTGATTTCATGACGCAGGCTTTCGGTAGCCGAGGCTTTGATATCGCCGTCGAAATCCAGCACAAACACCCGCGCTTTGGCGTCAGGTTTGTTCTTCTGCTTCTTCTCGGTTTTCTCGGCTTTGGCCTGGCCCTTGCGCAGCGCCTTGAGCTGATCCTTGTCGAGCAATGTCTGCTCCAGGCGTTCACGCAGGCCCTTATAGAAATCATTAAGTTTGCTGACCTGCAACTGACCGGCCGATTTGCGCCGGCCCTTGCTGCGCAACGCGGCAAAACTGGCGAGCACCACCAGAATGGCGATCACCAAAGTAACGGTCTTGGCCAGGAAACTGGCGTATTCGGTGAAAAACTCCACAGAGACTCCTTAAAACAATGCGCGGATGCGAAACACACGCGGGATGACGCCAGCATACCCATGCACCGGCCCGTCGGCCAGCCGTGAAACCTCTGGCAACACGCCTGTAACGGGCATTTCAAACAAGCGTATGTTTTTTCATTGACAGCTCTCCGTCATCCTCATAACCTCGCCAAACCTTCAACGTACCGGGATGACGCGGACGTGGGCAGCATCTATCTGATTCGACATGGCCAGGCCTCCTTTGGTGCAGACGACTATGACGTCCTGTCGCCGACCGGTGTACGCCAGGCAGAAATCCTTGGTCAGCACCTCGCTGAACTGGGGATCAGCTTTGATCGTTGCATTGCCGGAGACCTGCGTCGTCAGCAACACACGGCCACCAGCGCACTGGAGCAGTTCAGCGCTAAAGGCCTCAATGTGCCAACGCTGGAAACCGATGCCGCGTTCAACGAGTTCGATGCCGACGCGGTGATCCGCGCCCTGCTCCCGGCGATGCTCGAAGACGAACCGGAGGCGATCGACATCCTGCGTAATGCCGCGCAAAACCGTCGCGAGTTCCAGCGTATTTTTGCCCTGATCATCGAGCGCTGGCTGGCTGGCACGTACGACACGCCGGGGCTGGAAAGCTGGCTGGGGTTTGTCGAGCGGGTTCAGGGCGGGCTGCATCGCATTCTCGATCTGGCGGACAAAAACCAGAAAATCGCCGTGTTCACTTCCGGCGGCACTATCACTGCCCTGCTCCACCTCATTACACAAATGCCTGCCAAACAGGCCTTCGAACTGAATTGGCAAATCGTCAACACCTCGCTCAGCCAGCTGAAATTCCGCGGCCGCGAGGTGGCTCTGGCTTCCTTCAACAGTCATGCACACCTGCAACTGTTGAAGGCCCCGGAACTCATCACTTTTCGCTGAGTCCGGATGACTGTGACCCTTGCTGTAACCACCCAGCTCCTATGACCCAAAAAAAGGATCGAACCATGACCTCCGTAGCTGATGCCGTAAAAGCAATGCAAGCCAAGTTCAACCCAGCCGCTGCTGCCGGTCTGGATCTGGTCTTCGGTTTCAACATCACTGACGAAGACAAGCAATACTCGTTGATCGTCAAAGACGGCACCTGCGACATCCAGGAAGGCGAAAACCCGGACGCCAACTGCACGCTGGTGCTGGACAGCGAAACCCTGAAAGGTATCGTCAGCGGCGAAACCGACGGCATGCAGGCTTTCATGGGCGGCAAGCTGCGCGTTGAAGGCGACATGATGCTGTCGATGAAACTGTCCGAACTGTTCCCTGCTTAATAGCAGCGTTCAGCGACACTAAAATCCCGCCCTTTGTGGCGGGATTTTTGCGTTCATGAGCCGGAGAAATGGTCAGTTCAGCGCCAGCTCTTCCAACAATCGAGTATCCAGGCCGAAACGCTCCTGCGAGATCATGCGGAACTGCCCTTCGGCCAACTCGCAGCTCACCAGCAAATTCCATGAGTGCCGGGTCGCCGCCGAGGGCACCAGCAAGAAAGGGTGTTCGGCGAGTAACGCATCGGCAAAATCTTGCTGATTCGGTGACGTCCGTGCTGGACTCATCCAATAGGGATTCGGCAATTCTTCCGGCTGGACGACCCGAACCAGGGCCTGATCGGATATCTCAAAGCACGTAAGGACATGGGGTTTTGTATCCAGACGATTAAAACTGCCGTGTGCCGCCACTTCGAGAATGGCCGTGGACGGATCGACTGACGCGTATACAACACGCCGTCCCGGACGGTTCCAGCGTCCCCCCTTACGCTCGGAGCCAATGCCACTGCTCCACGTGCATTTGTAGGCTTCCGGGTCGACACGCCAGGCAAACCAGCGATCATCCCAAGGCAACGGGTTCATTGATAAACCCCGTATTTTGTCCGGTGCAGGTAGGCGTCGACCACTTGATAACCGAAAGGATTCTCGACCAGTTCAATAGGCTTGTAGCCGTTGAGCCATTTGGTCGGCTTGCGCAACCATTCTTCGGCCTCCGCCTGACCGTCGAAGACCTCGGTGGCAACTTCCAGTACATGGGCATATTGAAAGGCAACCATGCTTTGTTGCTGGCTGAGCAGGAAGGGTTTGCTGTCTTTGAGCAAGCGCCGCACGGTTCGGATGGATTTGCCGGTGATCATCTGAACAAGCTCACCCTCCTGGTAAAGCTCAGAGGTGGCGATCAGATTGACGACGTCCTGCAGTTCGAAACCTTGCTGCGTGTACCGGATGATAAACATAGGGTCTTCACCCCACTCCCTGCCGCGCAAGAGTACGTCGACAGGTTTGCCTTCGACCCGCTTCAGCCCCGTAAACCGAAGCGGTTTAGCAGTGGACATCGCATTGGCCTCCGAGGGGCACCTGGCTCGAACATCGCGCCAAAAATAGCGAGGGTGATAACGCGCTGCGTCGTTTTCAACGTGTATGTTTTGCATAATCCATCCGTTGTCAGGGGCCCGAACGTCCGAGCCGTAAGCGACTTCAATGTCACGTTCGATGTTATAGAACAGGCGTCCGACGACCAACCTGAAACAGTTGTCGGAAATATCCCGGTATTTGCGAAAAACACTCCGGCATCCGTAGGACGTTACTGGCGGTCAATACGCACGCACGCCAGTAATCATCGGGAAACGTTGACCCTGATCAGATCAGTCCCCTCTTCCCCCGGGAGAGGGTTAGGGTGAGGGGCTTTTGCCCTTACAATACGCCGACCTCCCAAACCGGCCCGCCCATGGACATCGACCTCGCTCGCACCTTTCTCGAAATCGTCCGCCACGGCAGTCTCGCCGCCGCTGCGCAGAAGCTGTTCGTCACGCAAACAGCGATCACCGCCCGCGTGCAAAAACTCGAAAGCCAACTGGGCAGTACGCTGTTCGTGCGCAACCGCGCCGGGGCAAAACTGACGCCCAACGGCGAAGCGTTCGTGGTCTATGCCAATCAACTGGTGCAAACCTGGGAAGCCGCGCGTCGTGATCTGCCGCTGCCCGAAGGCCTGCACAACGTGTTGCACATCGGTGGCGAAGTCAGTCTGTGCAATCCGCTGATGCTCAGCTGGGCCGCCGAGTTGCGCGAGAAAATCCCCGGGCATGCCCTGCGCATGGAAATTCGCGACGGTGAAAACCTGCTGCGGCAGCTCGAACTCGGCGTTCTTGACGCCGCGCTGGTCTATCAGCCGGAATACTGGCCGGGACTGCAGGTCGAGCAAGTGCTGGAAGAGAAACTGATTCTGGTACGCGCACCCGAGCGTCCCGATCCCTACGTTTACATCGACTGGGGGCCGGATTTCCGTCGTCAGCACGACGCCGCCCTGCCTGAAAAAGCCAAAGCTGCGCTGAGCTTCAACCTCGGCCCCCTGGCCCTGCAATACATCCTCGAACACGGCGGCAGCGGCTATTTCCGCACCCGCGTGGTGCGCACGTATCTGGAAAGCGGCGCGTTGGAAGCGGTGACCAAAGCCCCGGAATTCAGCTACCCGACGTATCTGGTGTATTCGCGAGATCGCGACTCGGCGACGTTGCAACAGGCCTTCGACCTGCTGCGCGAGGTGATCCACACCGATGACGACTGGTCGCAACGCTGGAACCCACTGAGCTGATCCAGCCGTTTTACACCGAAGCATGGCGCATGTGACCTCAAGGTTCGGCCTGCACAAATGGCCGGATCGGCTACGCTGCCGGGTATAACAACGATACCCGCAGGTGAACGCAGTGAGGCAGACCACCGAGGCATTTCGCAGCCGCTACCGTGCGGCCATTCATCCGCGCTACAACCCGTGGCTGCACGGGGTTTTCGTGCTGCTGTTCGGCGTGCTGGCCATCGCCGGGTTCTGGGGCACCGTGCAGCAAGTGCGGCCGCTGGAATGGCTCACCGTGCCGTTGAGCCTGTTGCTGTTCAACTTCGGCGTGTACATGGTTCATCGCCATCTCGGCCACCATAAAAAAGCCTTCGCGAAAATGTTTTACGCCCGGCATGCCGGTGATCATCACAGCTTTTTCACCCCCGGCCACATGACCTATGACAGCGCCCGCGACTGGCGGGTGATTCTGTTTCCTGCGTGGCTGATCGTCATTCACACGCTGCTGATCACCCTGCCGCTGTGGTGGCTGATCGCGCAGGTGAACGCCAATGTCGCCGGGCTCTTCGCCGGGTGCATGGTGCTCGGTTACCTGACTTACGAAGTGTTCCACGCCTGCGAACACCTGCCGCCAAACAACCCGCTGACACGCTTGCCGTGGATCCGGCAGATGCGCCGTTTGCACGAACTGCATCATCGTCGCGAACGCATGCAGGAACGTAATTTCAATATCGTTTTCCCGCTGATGGACTACCTGTTCGGCACCCTTTACTGGGAGTCGGAACCCGCCCCTTTGAGCTATTCAAAAATGCCCATGACCCGCCTGCAGCACCAGATCGATATCGCCGGCGAGCCGATTGCCGTGCTCGCCTACGCCGCCAGCGTCAACCGCTGGCCGGAGTGGCATCCGTCGTCGCTGAAGATTGACGGCGCACACGGCCCGCTGCATGCCGGCTCGCGTTTCGAAGAGGATATTCATGCCGGAGGTCGCGCAGGGCATTTGCGCTGGGAAGTCACCGAATACCTGCCGGGCCGCCGCTGGTGCGCGCGGGCTCAAGGTGATCATGGCTTGTCGTTGCTGCTGACGTATGAGTGCGCGGCCGAAGGTAACGGCACGCGGTTTGTGCGCACGCTGGATTATCGCTTTGAAGGTTTGGGCATGCGCATCGCCAATCACCTGCTGCTCAAACGCCGGATTGATCGCGAATCGGCGGCGTCGATGTTGGCCTTGCGCGACATGGCTGCTCAGCACTTGGCTTCGGCGAGGGCCAGCGCGTGAAGGTGCGGCACGTTGTGTTGTTACTGCTCGTCATCGTCATCGGATATTTACTGCTGATGCCGACCAAAATTGAACCGGTCGCCTGGTCGCCGCAGCCCGCGCCATCGCTGAAAGAAGGCCCCTACGCCGAGAACCAGAAACTCAACGGCGCAGCGCAAGTCGGGCCGAGCGATATCGAAGGCCCGGAGGCGCTGCTGCTGGAGGAGGATTTCCTGATCACCGGCCTGCATGACGGCCGACTGATCCGCACCAGCCTCGATGGCACGCAGCGCCAAGTGCTGGCCGATACCGGCGGGCGTCCGTTGGGATTGGCCCGGCATCCGAACGGCATGCTGGTCATTGCCGACGGGGTCAAAGGCTTGCTGTCGCTGGATGCGCAAGGGCAATTGATCCCGCTGACCACCGCCGCCAATGGCTTGGCCTTCGGTTTCACCGATGATGTGGCGATCGATGCGCCCGGGCATTTTGCCTATTTCAGCGATGCGAGCAGCCGTTGGGGTTACGGCCATGACGGCGAGGCGATCATCGAGCACGGCGGCGACGGGCGTTTGCTGCGCTATGACTTTCAGACCGGAAAGACCAGCGTGTTGCTGGACAAACTGGAGTTCGCCAACGGCGTGACCCTCGGCCCGGACGACGCCTATGTACTGGTCAATGAAACCGGGGCTTATCGCATCAGCCGCTATTGGCTGACCGGGCCGAAAGCCGGCACTCACGACCTGTTTATCGACAATCTTCCGGGGCTGCCGGACAACCTCGCGTTCAATGGCCGTGACCGGTTTTGGGTGGCGCTGTATGCGCCGCGCAATACGCTGCTGGACGCCACGGCGGGGCATCCGTTCCTGCGCAAGATGATCGTGCGGGCGTTGAAGCTGGTGCCGGCGCCAGTGGACAAACGCGGGTTTGTGCTGGGGCTGGATCTGGACGGCAAGGTGATTGCCAATTTGCAGGATGCCAGCGATGGCAATTATTCGCCGATTACCACGGTTAGGGAGTATGGGCAGTGGTTGTATTTTGGGTCGTTGAAGGCGACGCATATGGCGCGGATGTCGTTGGATGCGGCCCTTAAGTGAATCTGGTGGATTGATGTTGAATTGAACGACGCCTTCGCGGGCAAGCCTTGCTCCTACAGTTGAAATGCAATCATCTGTAGGAGCAAGGCTTGCCCGCGAAGGCGTCAGTCAGTTACTGGATTTATCGAATTTTTCGGGATCTTCGTCTTCCGGCAAATCCTCATCCGGCTCTTCCGGATTAGCCGTCGTGTGCGCCGGGCTATTCGGCTCAGGATGCGTCGGAACCGGGTCAAAAGCGCCCTGCTCTTCACTGGGGAATTTGGGATCGTTCATAAGGCACCTCGCAAAGAGTCGATGATTGAAGACTCTGAACATTCGAGGTGCCGGTCGGGGCTGTCGTTCCAGTCAATCCGCAACCGATGGTCGACGGATCAACCCGCCTTCAGGATCGCGCCTGCAATTGCTCGACAATCTTGTCTTTGACCTGCAAGCGTTTCTCTTTGAGTTTTTTCAGCGTGTCATCGCTGGGCGCATCCGAGGTCGCCGTCTCGGCCTTGACTACATCGGCGTCTGCCTGGGAATACTTGTTGATCAGTGCGTCCAGATGTGGATCCGCGGTGCGTTTTTGCTGGATCTCTTCCTTCGTAAGCTTCAAATCCTGTAACAAGTCATGAGTCACCGGCATGGAACACCTCCGTCAATTGATCGGCTGGCCCGCGCGACCGATTGCGCTGGCCAGTTATCAGAATGGCCTCGGTTGGGGCGTTCTGTCGACCACCTGTCAGACCAGCGGTGCCCGTTCGTCGCCCTGTCGCAAATGCGATAAAACCTTTAAACGCCGCGCTGCCTCCATTGAGTATCACCAACAAAAACCTGCGTGGAGATACACCAATGGACGGATTCAACTTGCGTCATCTGTTTTTGGCTGTCGCTTTGAGCACCGGTATGGGCAGCGCTTTCGCTGCGACTGACAATGATTTCGTCGATAATGCCGCTGCCGGTGGTATCGCTGAAATCGAAGCGAGTCGCCTGGCCTTGGAAAAGAGCTCATCGGCCGATATCAAAGCGTTTGCCAACATGATGATCACTGACCATGGCAAGGCTAACGATGAGCTGGCGAGTATTGCCAAGGCCAACGATATCGAGGTGCCGGATACCACGACGCTGGTCAAACAGGCCAAGGAAAAAATCCTCGACATGCGTGATGAGTCGTTTGATGCGGCCTACGCCAACAATCAGGTGAAGGCGCACGAAGAGACCATTGAGCTGTTCAAGAAACAGGCGAATACCGTGACGGATGACAAGGTCAAGGGCGCGACTGAATTGAAAGCGTTTGCGCAGAAAATGTTGCCGGGGTTGGAGAAACATCTGGCGGCGGCGAAAGAGCTGCAGGCCAAGCATCCTAGTAAGTAAAGGCTTTACCCTCACCCCAGCCCTCTCCCGGAGGGAGAGGGGGCCGACCGAGTTGAATGTTCGAGGTACGTCGACCTGAAAGGTCTGCATCGAACTCATGATCCAGACGCTAACTCAGGTTGAAGTATCGAAATCCAGAGTCGAACTCTGATTTGGAACAACACAAAGATCGGCTCCCTTCCCCCTCTACCCCTTGGGGGAGAGGGCTGGGGTGAGGGGGATCGATCCAGACAACACCACCGTATCCAAGCGAATAAAAAAGCCGCATCCAGAAGATGCGGCTTCATCATTTACGGCCAACCTCAACCCCCATCCGTATCAATATCCGCATCCGTCTCCTCCCCGGGCTCCGCACGATCCGGCTTAGGCTCAAACCCCGGGCTGAACTCGTTGTCGTTGTCCGTATGCGTGTTCTTCTGATCCACCGCCGGATCGGCGCTTTGCGCCTGGCCGTCCTCACCCTGCTGCTGCGTCGGCGCAGGCTGCCCCGGCACTTGCGGATCGATCGCCGGATCGTTACGGTTGATTGGTTCGGAGGATTGATTCTGTTGCGGATTGGTTTGCTCGTTCATAATCACCTCGTTCGTCAAAGCAAGCGCGACTGAAACCAGCCGGGCCTTGAAGATTCGAAGCCTGCACCACGTCAACGTTCAAAACATCTCCACTCCCCGTCACGCCGACTAGAGTTACCGGGGCGTTCGTTGCGCCAGATCAAAAATATCCTGGCGGGATCGAACAACTATTTAGAACGGCAAATGTCGATGTCTTCGCGCCGATCAATTTTTATCGAATCGGCCCCAAATTCGTTACGGAGCAACAGGCACATGGCAGCACTGCAGAACAGCACACTCGATGCGATGAAAAACAAGCAAACGCAACTGCTGAGCGAATGGATCAACGGCCTGCAAGCCAGCGGTTCCACACGCAATCTGAAAGAACACGACCTGCAGCAACAAACCTCCGAATTTCTGCAACTGGTGGTCAGCGGTCTCGAGAACGACAACGGCACCAACATCGCCACGCCGGGCTGGGAAGCCACGCGCCAGTTCCTCGAAAAGCTGTCGCACAGTCGCGCCCTGCTCGGCCAGGATTCGCAGCAAACCGCCAGCTTCATCTTCGCCCTCAAAGGCCCGCTGTTTAACCTGCTGCAAGCTCACTACAAAGAACAACCGGCGCTGCTCGCCGAACAACTCTGGGAAATCTCCGAGCTGCTCGACGCGTTCGGCATGCACACCATCCGCACCTTCCAGAAATCCCGTGAAGCGGTGATCAAGCGTCAGCAGGAAGAACTGCTGGAACTGTCGACCCCGGTGGTCAAGCTGTGGGACGGCGTTTTGGCGCTGCCGATGATCGGCACCCTCGATTCGCAACGCACGCAAGTGGTGATGGAATCGCTGCTGCAACGCATCGTCGACACCGGCTCGGAAATCGCCATCATCGACATCACCGGCGTGCCAACCGTCGACACCCTGGTTGCGCAACACCTGCTGAAAACCGTCACCGCGATTCGTCTGATGGGCGCTGACTGCATCATCAGCGGCGTACGTCCGCAAATCGCGCAAACCATCGTCCACCTTGGTCTCGACCTGCAAGGCGTGGTCACCAAAGCCAACCTGGCAGACGCGTTGAAACTGGCCCTGACCCGTCTGGGTATCAGCCTCGTCAAGACGGCTTAAGCATGGAACGTATCCCGATTCTTCAGATGGGCGACTTTTTGCTGGTGACCATTCAGGTCGACATGCATGACCAACTCGCCCTCACCCTGCAGGACGATTTGTCCGAACGCATAAGCAAAACCTCGGCGCGCGGGGTATTGATCGACATTTCGGCGCTGGACATGGTCGACTCGTTCATCGGCCGGATGATCGGCACGATTTCCGGCCTGTCGAAAATCATGGACGCCGAAACCGTGTTGGTCGGCATGCAGCCGGCCGTCGCGATCACCCTGGTTGAACTCGGCATGACCTTGCCCGGCGTGAGCACCGCGCTGAACGTCGAGCGAGGGATGAAACTGCTGCGAGAACGAGTATTGCAACAATGACCGTGCGCAGTAGCGGTACTCAACCGATCCATATCGAGCAAGACGTGGTACTCGCGCGTCAGACCGCGCGCAAGCTCGCCACCGAGTGCGGCATGCGCCTGATCGACCTGACCAAAATGGTCACGGCGGTCAGCGAACTGGCGCGCAACACCATGGTTTACGGTGGCGGCGGCGACATGGACTGGCAGATTCTCGACGAGGATCACAAGGTCGGTCTGCGCCTGACGTTTCGCGATGAAGGCCCCGGCATTCCCGACTTGAAACTGGCGATGACCGATGGCTGGACCTCCGGCAGCGGCATGGGGCTGGGCCTGACCGGCGCTAAACGACTGGTAGAAGAGTTCGAACTCGACACCGAGCCTGGCAAAGGCACTCGAATAACGATTACCCGATGGACATGAATATCCGCTCCAGCCTGACCCAGGTGCTGCCGATCGAGGACAGCAGCCAGATCGGCTACGCACGGCGTACCGCGCAGCAATTGGCCGAACGGCATGGCTTTGATGAACGCGATGCGGGGCGTGTCGCACTGGTGGCGACAGAGTTGGCCAGCAACATACTCAAGCACGCCAGCCACGGTGAAATGCACTTGCGGGTGTTGCCGCGCCCTAATGGTTTTGGCATCGAAATGCTCGCCGTGGATCGCGCCCAGGGTTTTGATCTGGAGGCTTGTCTGGCCGACGGCTTCTCCACCGGCGGCACCCAAGGCATCGGTCTCGGCTCGATTTCGCGCCAGGCCGAAGTGTTTGATGTGTACGCCGATAACCGTGGCGCCGTGCTGTTGGCGCGACTGTATCCGCGCGCTGACCGGGCGCCCGACATTCGCTTCGGTGTCAGCCAGCACTCGCTGCACAACGATCCCGCGTGTGGCGACGTCTGGCACCTGGCCTATGAGGACGGCAACATCAGTGCGTTGATCATCGACGGTCTGGGCCATGGCGAAGAAGCCGAACGCGCCGGCCTTGCAGGCGCCGAAACCTTTGCCCTGACGCCGTTCGCCGAACCGGTCATGCTGATGGAGGACATGCATCGCGACATGATCGGCAGCCGGGGCGGCGCTGTCGCGTTTACCCAGTTCAACGCGCACCGCGACAGTCTGACTTTTGCCGGCGTCGGCAACATTGGCGCCAGCCTGATCACCGCCGATAAATCCCGCGGGCTGGCCTCGCACCCAGGCATTGTTGGCGTGCAATACCGGAAAGCCCGACCCTTTGACTATGCTCACGTGAACGGACATCTATTGATCATGTACAGCGACGGCTTGCAGTCCCGTTGGAACCTTCAAGACTACCCCGGCCTGGTGCACCGCCATCCCGCCGTGATAGCCAGCGTCCTGCACCGCGACTTCTGTCGCGGGCGCGACGATGTAACGGTGCTGGTCGTTGCCCTGGAGGCCGCCCATGGCTGAGTCGCCGATTCTCAACAGCGCCGAACAGGCCGCGCTGATTGCGCAATTGCAGAGCGAAACCGCGGCCCTGCGCGAAGAGCTCGATGAAACCAACCAAGGCGTGCTGGCCCTGTACGCCGAACTCGATATTCAGGCTGAGGAGCTGCGCCAGGCCTCGGACTTGAAGAGCCGTTTTCTGTCGTACATGAGCCACGAGTTCCGCACGCCGCTGGGCTCGATCCTGAGCATCAACAGCCTGCTCGCCGATGAACTCGACGGCCCGCTCAGCCCTGAGCAGCACAAACAAGTCGCGTTCGTCAGCACTGCCGCTCGCGAGCTCAGCGACATGGTCGATGACTTGCTCGATCTGGCGAAAATCGAGGCCGGGCGCATCACTATTTCGCCGGCGTGGTTCGACATGTTCGACCTGTTCTCGGCACTGCGCGGGATGTTCCGGCCGATTGTCGATGCCTCCGCCGTCGATCTGATCTTCGAAGAACCGGTCGGCCTGCCACGGCTGTACACCGATGACAAGAAACTCGCGCAGATCCTGCGCAACTTCATTTCCAACTCGCTGAAGTTCACCACGCGTGGCGAAGTGCGGGTGTCGGCGCGGCTGGAAGGAATCGACAAAGTACGTTTTGCCGTCAGCGACACCGGTATTGGTATCGCTGCCGAGCTGCATGGCGCATTGTTCGAGGACTTTTCCCAGGTCGACTCGCCGTTGCAGAAACGTCTGCGCGGCACCGGGCTGGGCCTGTCGCTGTGTAAACGCTTCGCGGCCCTGCTGGGCGGTGAAGTCGGACTGGAAAGCACGCCGGGGGTCGGTTCGACCTTCTTCGTGATCATTCCGCTGGCGATCGCTCTGGAGAACGTCGATGAAACGTGACATCCGCCTGTTGATCGTCGACGACAACGTCGCCACCCGCTACGCCCTGCGCCGGCGTCTGGAACGCCACGACTACCAAGTGCTGGAGGCCGGCACCGGGACTGACGGGCTGGCGTTGATCGAGAGCGAACCGCTGGATGCGCTGATCCTCGACGTCAACCTGCCGGACATGAGCGGTTTCGACATCGTGCGCATCTTGCGTGCCGATGCGCGCACCGCGTTGCTGCCAGTGATCCACGTGTCCGCCGCCTCGATCCAGACCGGCGACATCATCACCGGTCTCGATGCTGGCGCCGATGCTTACTTGATTCACCCGGTCGACCCGGACGTGTTGCTCGCGACCCTGCGCACACTGCTGCGAGTGCGCGACACCGAAAACGCCCTGCGTGAGAGCGAGGCGCGGTTCCGCGAAATTTTCGCCAACGTCTCGGCGCCGATTGCGGTGCTTGATGCGCATTTGAAAGTGCATGAATGTAATCACGCCTTCGCCCAACTGATTCTCGACAATCAGGATCCGCAAACCCTGCGCGAATGCTTCGCCGACGATCAAAGCGCAATCCTCAACGAACTGCGCCTGCGCCTGGTCGATGGCGAGCGCTGGAAAGGCACGCTGAACATGCGCGTGCTCGGTGAGCTTCGCGAGACTGAATGGCAGATTTCGCCGTACCGCACGCCGGAGCTGAGCCTGGTGTTCGTCGAAGACGTCACCGAACACCGTCATCGCGAACGCTCGCACCTGGCGCGACTGGATGACACCACCACGCAACTGGCCAAGGAAGTTGCCGAACGCGCGCGCGCCGAATCGCAACTGCTGCAAGTGCAGAAAATGGATGCGCTGGGCAAACTCACCGGCGGCATCGCCCACGACTTCAACAACCTGCTGACCGGCATCATCACCAGCCTGGAATTGATTCAGAAACGCGTGGCTGACGATCGACCGGAAAAGGTGCAGTTCTACGCCAAAGCGGCACTCAGCTCGGCAATGAGCGCCGCCGCCCTCACCCATCGCTTGCTGGCCTTCGCCCGTCAGCAACCGCTGGACACGCGGCCGGTGGACATCAACGAGCATGTGCGTTCGCTGGAAGAACTGCTGACCCGCACCATCGGCGAACGCATCAACCTCAAGCTTGAGCTGACCAGCAAACCGGCGATTGCGCTGGTCGACCCGGTGCAACTGGAAAGTGCGGTGCTCAATCTGGTGATCAACGCCCGCGATGCGCTGCCGTCGGGCGGTAATGTCTGGGTCAACACTTACGCCGCTTATTCACATGGCGATCCGAATCTGGCCGATGGCGCTTACGTCGCCCTGTCGGTGCGTGATGACGGCACGGGCATTGAGCACAACGTGATCGACAAGGTCTTCGATCCGTTCTTCACCACCAAACCGCTGGGACAGGGCACGGGGTTGGGGTTGTCGACGATTTACGGTTTCGCCCGCCAGTCCGGCGGCGATGCACACATTCGCAGCGTGGCGCGACGCGGTACCGAAGTGACAATCATGTTGCCGGCGACCAGCGATCCGACCGGTGCTGACATTCCGGCGCCGGTGGTCGATCCGCAGGGCACCGGTGAGCATGTGCTGATCGTCGAGGACATGCCGTCAGTGCGGATGTTTGTCACTGAAGTGCTGGAGGATGCCGGTTATCGCTGCACGCAGGCGGCGGATATCGAAACGGCGCTGGAGCGATTGCAGAACGATGCGTCGATCAATCTGCTGCTGACTGATGTCGGGTTGCCGCGCATGAGCGGGCGGGAACTGGCGGACGTAGCGCGGGGTTGGCGTGAGGGTTTGCCGATCCTGTTCATGACCGGGTATGCGGAAACGGCGATCAATCGGCAGGTGTTTCTCGGGACAGGCATGGACATGCTGGTCAAACCATTCCAGATCAGCGAACTGCTCGACAAAGTCCGCCGCACCCTCGACGGCGCCTGAGTAGCTGAGTTTACGGCCTTAACACCAACCAATGTGGGAGCGGGCTTGCTCGCGAAAGCGGCTTTTCAGTCGATATCTGAATTGACTGATCCACCGCATTCGCGAGCAAGCCCGCTCCCACAGTTGTTTTGTGTGGACAGATATTCCGCATACAACGCCATAACCTGTGGGAGATCAGCGAACTGCTCGACAAAGTCCGCCGCACCCTCGACGGCGCCTGAGTAGCTGAGTGCTCACAGACTTTCACACATCAAATGTGGGAGATTCTATGGTTGCGAACAACGTTTTTTAGGCAGTTTTGCTGACGTATGCTTTCTCGCTCTTCAGCAGCGCGTATGCAATACGCGCGAGTTTACGTGACAAAATCACCAGCGCTTCAGTGGTGGCCTTGCCCTTGTTTCGATGA
>NZ_CACSJY010000036.1:0-63027 GCF_902706155.1 Pseudomonas sp. 18058 | reverse complement strand
GGCTTGCTCGCGAATGCGGTGTGTCATTCAACATCATCGTTGACTGACAGATCGCATTCGCGAGCAAGCCCGCTCCCACAGTTTTGATTTGTGTCTGGTCAGGCGTATTGCGCGGCGGCGTAGCCGGAGGCCCAGGCCCACTGGAAGTTGAAGCCGCCCAAGTGGCCGGTGACGTCGAGCACTTCGCCAATGAAATACAGGCCAGGGCTTTTCAGCGATTCCATGGTTTTGGACGACACTTCGCGGGTATCAACGCCACCGAGGGTCACTTCGGCCGTGCGATAACCTTCAGTCCCCGCCGGCACGACTTTCCAGCTGCCCAGCTTCTCGGCGATTTCCGCCAGCTCTGCGTGGGTGTACTGCTTCATCGGCTTGGAGACAAACCAGTTATCCGCCAGCAGATTGGCCATCTTCTTGGTGAAAATCTCACCCAGCAAAGTTTTCAATTCACTGTTCGGACGCTCGGCCACTTGCTGTTGCAGCCAGCTCGCCGCGTCGTGATCCGGCAGCAGGTTGATCTCCACTGTATCGCCCGATTCCCAGAACGACGAGATCTGCAAAATCGCCGGGCCGCTGAGGCCGCGGTGAGTGAACAGGATGTTCTCGCGAAAGCTCTGATCGTTGCAGCTGACCAAGCAATCCACCGACGTCCCGGACAGCTCGGTGCACAACTCCTTGAGCTGATCGGTGATGGTGAACGGCACCAGGCCGGCGCGGGTCGGCAGCAATTCGTGGCCGAACTGCTTGGCTACCTGATAACCAAAACCGGTGGCGCCCAGCGTCGGGATCGATAGCCCGCCGGTAGCGATCACCAGCGACTGGCATTGAACCTGACCGAGGGTGGTGTCGAGCAGGTAACCGCTCTCTACTTTCTCAATGGTCTGGATCGACGTGTCGAGGTGCAACTCGACGCCGGCCTGATCGCACTCGGTGAGGAGCATTTCGAGGATGTCGCTGGATTTGTTATCGCAGAACAGCTGGCCGAGTTTTTTCTCGTGATACGGCACGGCGTGCTTGCCGACCATGCCGATGAAATCCCACTGGGTGTAACGCGCCAGTGCGGATTTGCAGAAGTGCGCATTCTGCGAGAGGAAATTGCTCGGCTCGGTGTACATGTTGGTGAAATTGCAGCGGCCACCGCCCGACATCAGGATTTTCTTGCCAGCCTTGTTCGCGTGGTCAAGCAGCAACACCTGACGCCCACGCCCGGCGGCGGTCAGTGCACACATCAACCCAGCGGCGCCAGCGCCAATGATCACGACTTCGGTAGAGCGCAAAACGGTGTCCTCACAAAGAATTCAAAATTCACCGAAGACCAATGTGGGAGCGGGCTTGCTCGCGAAAGCGGTATATCAGTCAACATTGATGTTGTCTGACACTCCCACTTCGCGAGCAAGCCCGCTCCCACATTTGATCTCTGTCGGCCAGCAGATCGGTTACAGGATACGCACGCGCAGCGAACGGCCCTTGATCTTGCCGTCGTTCAGGCGCTGCAACGCTTGCATGGCCACGGTGCGGTCGACGGCCACATACGCCTGGAAGTCAAAGATCGCGATCTTGCCAACCTGCGCGCCCGGAATACCGGCATCACCCGTCAGTGCACCCAGAATGTCGCCCGGACGAACCTTGTCTTTACGGCCAGCACCGATGCACAGCGTGGTCATCGGCGGCTGCAGCGGGGCGAGGCCCTGGGACTTGAGGTTATCGACCTGATCCCAGTTCAGCGGCGATTTCTGCAGTTGTTCGATGGCCTGCGCGCGATGCGCTTCACCCGGAGCCACCAGGCTGATCGCGATGCCTTTCTCGCCAGCGCGACCGGTACGGCCGACGCGGTGAATGTGGATTTCCGAATCGCGCGCCAGTTCGACGTTGATCACCATGTCCAGCGCATCGATGTCCAGACCACGGGCGGCGACGTCGGTGGCGACCAGTACCGAAGTACTGCGGTTGGCGAACATCGCCAGCACCTGATCGCGATCACGCTGTTCCAGATCGCCGTGCAGGCCGACGGCGGAAATACCTTTGGCGGTCAGGTGATCGACGGTTTCCTGCACTTGTTGCTTGGTGAAGCAGAACGCCACGCACGACGCCGGGCGGAAGTGGTGCAGGACTTTGGTCACCACGCTCATGCGATCTTCCGGGGAAATCTCGTAGAAGCGCTGCTCGATCTGCGTGTCATCGTGGAACGCTTCGGCTTTCACCGTTTGCGGGTCACGCATGAATTTCGACGCCAGTTGCTTGATGCCCACCGGGTACGTCGCGGAGAACAGCAGGGTCTGACGACGCTCCGGGGTCTTGACGATGATGTCTTCGATGGCGTCGTAGAAGCCCATGTCGAGCATGCGATCGGCTTCGTCGAGGATCAGCGTGTTCAGGCCATCGAGCACCAGCGAACCCTTGCGCAGGTGCTGCTGAATGCGCCCCGGGGTGCCGACGATGATGTGCGCGCCGTGTTCCAGCGAAGCGATCTGCGGGCCGAAGGACACGCCGCCGCACAGGGTCAGGACTTTGATGTTGTCTTCGGCACGGGCCAGACGACGGATTTCCTTGGCGACCTGGTCGGCCAGCTCACGCGTCGGGCAGATCACCAGCGCCTGGCAACCGAAGTAGCGCGGGTTGATCGGGTTGAGCAGGCCGATGCCGAACGCGGCGGTTTTGCCGCTGCCGGTCTTGGCCTGAGCGATCAGATCCATCCCTTTGAGGATCACCGGCAAGCTCTGCGCCTGGATCGGCGTCATCTGGGCATAACCGAGGGATTCGAGGTTAGCCAGCATGGCGGCGGACAGCGGCAGAGTATTAAAAGCGGTGGCGATGGTGGTCACGGGACTGGCCTGCAAAACAAAATGTCGCGCAGTGTAGCAGCCCCGTGCCACTTTCCTCGAAAGTTCTGGACGAACAGCGACTAAAACCAGCAGTGAAGGATTTACCTGTGGCGAGGGGATTTATCCCCGATGGGGTGCGCAGCACCCCCCTATACCTGCCACCTCGGTACATCAGACCGATCGCATTCAACCCACTTGGGGCTGCTGCGCAACCCATCGGGGATAAATCCCCTCACCACAATTCCCCTCCCACAGAAGCCCTTCAGCACAAATCAGTGTTCAATGTGTTCTTCCGGCCGTTTCGCGCGGCGCCCGTCTTCTTTCGACAGCTGTGAGAATATCGTCGCGGCCAACATCGCCATGATCCCGACCGTGACAAAGGTCAGCTGGAAGGCACCCAGCACAGTCTCCACACCATCATTACCGACCTCCGCCGTAAACCCGCCAAGCAACGCACCCGCGCAGGCAACACCCAGACTCAACGACAACTGCGCCACCACCGACAGCAAACTGTTGCCGCTACTGGCGCTCGCGTCATCCAGATCGATCAACGTCACCGTGTTCATCGCCGTAAATTGCAGCGAGTTGATCGCGCCAAGTACCGCCAGCAGACACAGCAGCAACCAATACGGCGTCTGCTCGCTGACCAGGCCCATGCTCGCCAGCATGATCCCCAGCGCCAGCGTGTTGCCGGTGAGGACGATGCGATAACCCAGTCGCTCAATCAGCGGTCGCGCCACCCACTTGGCTATCATCGCCGCAGCGGCCAGCGGCAGCATGCTCATCCCCGCTTGCGACGGCGAATAACCCAGCGCGACTTGCAGCAGCAACGGCACCAGAAACGGCAACGCGCCGCTGCCCAGACGCGCGAACAGGTTGCCAAGAATGCCGACGGCAAAGGTTCGGGTCTTGAACAGTGACGGCGCGAACAGCGGGTTTTCGATATGCCCGGCACGCAACCAGTACGCCGCCAGACAGGCCATGCCGCCGAACAGCAGCAACATCACGCGCAGGTGCGGCAGATGCAATTCGCCAAGGCCTTCCATGGCGATGGTGATCAGAATCATCGCCGCGCCGAACAGCAGGAAACCCAGTCCATCAAATCGCGTGCGCTCGCTGCCGCGCAGGTCGGGAATGAATTTCCACACCGCGTAGCAGCCGATCACGCCGACCGGCAGGTTGATCAGAAAGATCCAGTGCCACGTCAGGTATTCGACCATCCAGCCGCCCATGGTCGGGCCGATCAACGGGCCGAGCAGACCGGGAATGGTGATAAAGCCCATGATCCGCACCAGTTCGGATCGCGGATAAGCGCGCAACACCACCAGTCGCCCGACCGGCAGCATCAACGCACCGCCCAGGCCTTGAATGACGCGAGCGCCGATCAGCATGCTCAGGCTGCTCGACAGCGCACAAAGCAGCGAGCCGAAGCTGAACAGCAGGATCGCACCGAAGAAGATTTTCTTGGTGCCGAAGCGGTCGGCGATCCAGCCTGAGGCGGGGATCAGCAACGCCACGGTGAGCATGTAGGCGATGATCACGCCCTGCATGCGCAACGGATCCTCGGCGAGATCGCGGGCCATGGCGGGCAGGGCGGTGTTAAGAATGGTGCCGTCGAGAGACTGCATGAAAAACGCGATGGCGACGACCCACGGCAACCAGCGGGCGGTGATGGCGTCGAGAGGCGGGCGATTGGGCATGGAACCTCTTGTTGTCTGTTTGATGATCGTTCCCACGCTCTGCGTGGGAATGCCTCAACGGACGCTCCGCGTCCGCTTTTGGCAGGGACGCGGAGCGTCCCGGGCTGCATTCCCACGCAGAGCGTGGGAACGATCGCTGTCAGAGGGTTAGCGTGAGTCGGCTAACCAGCGCCCCCGGCAGCAATGCCGACGAGGTATTGCGCTGGCTGTACGTGCTCGCTGACAGCAGCAACTCACGCTCCGCAGTCAACGCTTCCAGCTGCGAACCCAGCAGGCTGTACGCGCTGTCGTCAAAACGCATGGTGCTCACCGGCGCCTGAATTTCGCCGTTCTCGACCCAGAAGGTCGCAAAACGGGTCATGCCGGTCATGCGCGCCGCCGGTTGATCCGAGTAGTTCAGGTACCACAGGTTGCTGATGTACAACCCGGTGCCCAACTGCTTGAGGATCTCTGCTTGCGACAGATCCCCCGCCGCCATGTTCAACGCACTTGGCATTTCACCACCACCGGCGCCGTTGGCGGCCAGACCATATTCCGCCGCACTGCGTGAACCAACCAGTTGATCGCCCGCCTTGCCCTCGACGATCAAACGCAGATCACTGCGCGGATAACCCTCACCGGAAAACGCCGGGCTCAGTGAATCGCTGACCTTCTCGTCCAACGACACCAGCGGACTGAACGCTTGATCGCCGACATACAACTTCTGCAACGGACTGCTTTTGCTCGCGATCGACTGCGCCGAAAATCCGCCCCAGCTCAACATGCCCATGATTTCTTCCAACGCCGCTGGCGCCAGATACGCGCGGTACTGCCCCGGTGCCAGGGTGCGCAACGGCCGACCGAGAAATTCCAGTTGCTCGCGCGCCTGACCGAAGCGCTTGGCGAACCCTTCGCTGCTCCAGTCATGCCCGGCGTAGCTGGCTTTCACCGCTTCGCCGTTCTCGTGAAACAGGCTGAAGTCGAAGTTGAAGCTGTTCGCCTGATGCCAGCCAAACGCCCCCGAAGAACTGGCGAAACCACGGCTGATCGGCCCGGCGGCATAGAAGCCCACCAAGTCGAGACCTTCAGCAGCGGCGCAGATTTCATCGACCACCTGTTCCGTGTCCGGCAGCGGATGTTCCTGCACATTCTTGCTCTGCCAGCCGTTGTGATTGAGCAGCAGATACGGATCCTGCGGCAACAGCGGCAAGGTTTCGCGCAGTTGTTGCAGGCCTTCGGCGAGGCGTTGCAGATCGCCTTCCTGATCACCGGAGAGGGTGACTTGCAGGTCGGCATGACGCCCGTCGTTGATCAGCTTCAGAACGATGTTGGCCTGCTGCACCTGCCCGGCCTGACGCACTTTGGCGTGATTGAAACGCACAAACGCCGAGGATTCAGCGGCATAGCTGAGGGTGAATTGCTCCGGCTCGCGCACGCTGTCGCGCAGCCAATTGACCATGACCTTGAAGGCGTCGGACTGACTCTTCGAAATGCTCATCAGGCGTCTCCCCCAAACACATCAACGTTGCTGAATACGCAGGCCGGCGAAGCGTGGCCGACGCGGATCACCTGATTCGGTTCGCCCTTGCCGCAGTTTGGCGTGCCGAGCACCTTGACGGTGTTGGCGTCGCCGACGGCGCGCAGGTTTTTCCAGAAGTGCGCGGAAATCGCCCGGTAGTTCGGATTTTTCACCACGCCTTTAAGTTCACCGTCTTCGATCAACTGGCCCCATTCGCAGCCGAACTGGAATTTGTTGCGCGCATCGTCGATCGACCACGAACGGTTGGTGCTCATCAAAATGCCGTGCTCGATGCCTTCGATCAGCTTGTTCAACGGCTGATCGCCCGGTTCGATATTGAGGTTGGCCATGCGATCAATCGGCGCACGATTCCAGCCGCAGGCGCGGCTGTTGGCGACGCCGTCCATCCCGGCGCGGAATTGCGACAGCGCACCGCCCAATGGACGCAGCAGCAGGCCTTCGCGAATCAAAAATTGTTTGCTGGCCTCAGTGCCGTCGTCGTCATGGCCGTAGCTGGCGAGTTCTTCGGGAATGCCCGGATCGAAGGTTACGTTGAGCAGCTTTGAGCCGTATTGCAGGCTGCCGAAGTCGCTGGCCTTGACGAAACTGGTGCCAGCGTAATTGCGTTCATCGCCGAGGATGCGGTCGAGTTCCAGCGGGTGGCCGATCGATTCGTGGATCTGCAGCATCATCTGATCCGGCATCAACAGCAGATCGCGCGGGCCTTGCGGGGTGTTTGGCGCGAGCAGCAATTGCAGGGCCTGATCGGCGACTTGCGGGCCGGCGCCGATCAGGCCGCAGCGGCTGATTACATCAGCGCCGCCCTGTTGGCCGAAGTTTTCGCGGCCGAGGCTGCGGGTCTGGCTGTCGTTGCCGTCGTAGGCGGTAACGTCGAGGCCTGGATAGACGAAGCGCTGGGCCTGGCGCAATTCAGCCCCGGCGCTGCTCAGGTAGATCTGTTCGACGTGAGTAATGCCGATGCTCACCTGCCAATTCACCAGGCGCTCATCCTTTGGCACCGAGGCGGATTCCGCGCCGAGCAGCTCAAAGCATTCGTTCAGGGACGGAAAGGGCTGTTCGAGATTGGGTGAAAAGTAATCAGCGCGATCGCTGGACACTGGCTGATCACGCAGGTCGAGCAAGGCGTGCGGTTTCAGGCGGCGGGCCTGAGTTTCGGCGCGTTCAAGCGCAGCTTGCAGACCTTGTTGCGACAGGTCGTTGGTCGCGGCATAGGCCTCAACGCCATTAACGCGAACGGTGAGCATCGCGCCCTCGTCACGGCTCAGGCTTGGCGGTTCGGCGACGTTCTTGCGCACCGACAGGTACTGCCCGGACTCGCGTACATACCGCAGGGAAAAAAACTCAGCGCCCGTGCGCAAGGCAGCGAAGCGCTGCTTGAGCTGGGGGTGGAAATCGAACATTCGGGAACCTCCTTGTCAGGGGGAAGCGGTAAAGCGACGGCGGGGAGGGGGTGAAACGGTTGCGCGAGGTCTAGAGTAGGCCTGCGTGGGGGTAGGATCAAGGGCGGTGCCGAAGAGGGGAATCTGTTGCCGAGTGGACGTTCATCGCGACAGGCGCGCGTGAATTCGTGAGCACGCCAGTCCCGGGCTGCCCACGAGGGGTAACTGTGCACGAAGTACAGGTGTTTAAAATCAGTTATTCAGATAGACGAACGCGAGTAAATAAATCACCAGGCTTGCAAGGAAGCTGGGGAGTATTTTTTTCGTTTTGGCGACGACAACGAATGTTCCTGCCAGCAGCAGTATTTTCAACCCGTCGATTATCTGAAACTGCTGTAGAAAACTCGGCGCATCAAGTTTGTTGAAAGCGGTGTCGTAGATGATCACGCCTAACATGGCTTGGGCGCTGTAACTGACAAAACGGTAGAACGAACCGTTGGTGTGCGTCAGCGCCGGAGTGTTCTTGAAAGCGAATGGCAGAGCCCTGAAAGCAAAAGCTGTTACAGCCGCGAAGCTGATGAGTAACCAGAGCATCATTGACTGGTTGCTCCTTTGCGACTGCAGCAATTTTCAATCATCACTATCAAGCCGCCAATGACGAAGGGCGTTATCAACAGGCTGTAGTCTTTGAACAGCAGGACTAGCAGAGGGGCACTGATAAACCCCAGCCAATAGCTGGAAACTTCCATGTAGTGTGGCCAGTGCTTGCCGGCCAGCGCGGTAAATTGAAGGGGTAGTAGCATGGTAATGGCGGCAGCGATCACCGGTGAGGCCAAACCTGCTCCAGCCACAAATCCGATGTAGGTGCAGATAATCGATACGGCGAAGATCGGTGCGCCTACGCCAAGCAAATACGCAAAAGGGAAGCTGGCGCTTTGTTTGAAACGTGTCATGCAGGCTGTGAAGATTGATGGCGTAAACAAAATCAGCGACGCCAGAATCTGGCGCGTCGACGTCGTTTTCAGATGAGGTACCAGTGTCGCTGAAAGCAAGACAAAACGAGCATTGAGCGCCAGGATGATTGGAATCAGCAACCAGCCGTCGCTATGGTTTTGTATAAGCAGAAACTGCAGTGGGGTGGAAAAAATGAAAAACGTTGTCGCCAGCACCTGACTCAGCGAGAGTGCTTGTGTTGCCCCCAATATCCCGATTGATAGATATAGAAAGATGAACGCGACGCCAAAGCTTATAGCGTCGCGGCCGCCATCTTTAAGCGTTTGCATGAAAGTGGATTGGTGTAGTGGTTGGCAAGCACTCATCAGTTGGCTACCAACAGGGCTGGCTGTTCGTTCAACGAATAGTACTGCTTGCGAGGCCCTTTACTGCGAAACAGCAGGCGTGGTGTTGTAGCAAATGTTGATTCGGCAGCGCGTGAGCGAGCCTCATTGACGCTGATATCAAGCGTGGGGCGCGCATGCAGTACTTTGTTGTTGGCAACGATCAGGAACGTGCCTGTTTCTGCAGTGGAAAGGTTGCATTTCGCGGCTGACAGTCCTGCGCGGATTTTATCCAGCACCTCTTGTCCACCGTTGATTGCCCGCATCCGCTCGCCACTTTGAGCGTCGATACGGAAGTCCAGTGAAAACCGGTAACCATTCCAATCGTCATATTCAACGACATTACGCACTCTTTCTTTCGTCCCGGTGACGTTTTTGCCGGACACAAAAATCGCCCGCATGCCTAATAGAGTTTGCAGTTCTTCGTCGTCGAGGGTGAGCAGCAAGTCGGCAGGATAATAATAAGCGGTCGGCGTTTGGGTTGTGTCTCGGCATACGGTGAGCGCAAGTAAATCGACATTCAGATGTTCATAAAGATCATCAGAGTGCGGCGTAATGTCGCCGTGGCCGTTACCCCATTCCCGAAAGTTTTCACCGAACGGTTTCAGATACAGCGCTTTATGATCTTCATACTCATATTTAATATCGGTCAAGTGGAACAGGTCGGCCAATGCTTCGTGGACAGTGAGGGCCAGTTCGGGAGAGTCGATTTTGAATATGTTTCGGATGCATACGGCGGCAACGCCGCCAGCGCAGCCGATTTTATCAAAATAGGCAGCGTCTTCTGAGTGAAGGTGTTCGAGAAACAAGCTTGTCAGTTTTATTTTGAGGGTGTGTATATCTTGTGCGCTGTTCTTTTTCCACCACGACTCAATGACGCCGCTCAGGTAACTGAAATCAAGAGTAACAGTTGTTTCTCGGGAAAGTTTCTGGCGAAATAAATCGGCAGACATAAATCGTTTATTGCAGTTGAGCGCCATTGGCCTTCCTTGGGTTATGGTTTTTGCTGGCGCGCATACTAATGTTTTTATTTGAAAGCGGTTGTTGGCAATTATTACAAGACTTGTTTGTTCTGCGGATGGCTAATTGCCCAGAGTGAGTTGTGCAAAGCGAATAAAAAAGCCGCCGATTCTATAAAAAGAAACGGCGGCTTTCGATTGCGTGAGTAGCGGGCTGTCAGTGCGCAGCCGGGGTGATATCACGCATCGGCTTGCCCTTCACCGGTGCATCGCCCGCGACGTAGTACGGCGCGGTACTGCGTGGCAGCGGCTGGCGGCCACGGATCTTGTCGGCGATTTTCTCGGCGATCATGATCGTCGGCGCGTTGAGGTTGCCGGTGGTGATGATCGGCATGATCGAAGCATCGACCACACGCAGGCTCTGCATGCCGTGCACGCGACCTTCGCCATCAACCACAGCCATCTCGTCGGTGCCCATCTTGCACGAGCAGGACGGGTGGAACGCGGTTTCGGCGTGCTCGCGGATGAACTTGTCCAGCTGCTCATCGGTTTGCACTTCGATGCCCGGGCTGATTTCGCGGCCACGGAAAGCGTCCAGCGCAGGCTGCTGCATGATTTCACGGGTCAGGCGGATGCCGTCGCGGAATTCCTGCCAGTCCTGCTCGGTGGCCATGTAGTTGAACAGGATGCTCGGGTGCTGGCGCGGGTCTTTCGACTTGGCCTGGATGCGACCACGGCTCGGCGAACGCATGGAACCCATGTGCGCCTGGAAACCGTGCTCTTTCACACCGTTGCTGCCGTTGTAGTTAATCGCCACCGGCAGGAAGTGGTACTGAATGTTCGGCCATTCGAATTCCGGACGCGAACGGATGAAACCGCCGGCTTCGAACTGGTTGCTGGCGCCGATGCCGGTGCCGTTGAACAACCATTCGGCACCGATGGCTGGCTGGTTGTACCAGAGCAGCGACGGGTACAGCGACACCGGTTGGGTGCACGCGTATTGCAGGTACAGTTCAAGGTGATCCTGCAGGTTTTCACCAACGCCTGGCAGGTCGTGAACCACCGGGATGTCGAGGGATTTCAGCAGTTCGGCCGGGCCGACACCGGAGCGCTGCAGAATCTGCGGCGAAGCGATGGCGCCGGAGCACAGCAGCACTTCTTTGCGCGCTTTGACTTCAACGCGCTCTTCAGCCGAACCGACCAGATAACGCACGCCAACCGCACGCTTGCCTTCGAACAGAATCTTGTCGGTCAGGGCGTGGGTGACGATGGTCAGGGTCGAACGCTTTTTCGCGGTGTCGAGGTAGCCACGGGCGGTGGAAGCACGACGGCCGTTCGGCGTCACGGTGCGGTCCATCGGGCCGAAGCCTTCCTGCTGATAACCGTTCAAGTCTTCGGTGCGCGGGTAACCGGCCTGTACGCCCGCTTCAACCATGGCGTGGAATAGCGGGTTGTTGCCAGCCTTCGGCGTGGTCACGCTGACCGGGCCTTCGCCACCGTGGTAATCGTTCGGGCCGATGTCACGGGTTTCGGCTTTGCGGAAGTACGGCAGGCAGTCGAGATACGACCAGTTTTCCAGGCCCGGCAGTTTCGCCCAGCCGTCGTAGTCCATTGCGTTACCACGGATGTAGCACATGCCGTTGATCAGCGAGGAACCGCCGAGGCCTTTGCCGCGACCGCATTCCATCCGGCGACCGTCCATGTGTGGCTCGGCGTCGGTTTCGTAAGCCCAGTTGTAACGACGACCTTGCAGCGGGAACGCCAGAGCGGCCGGCATTTGCGTGCGGAAGTCGAGGCGATAGTCCGGGCCGCCTGCTTCGAGCAGCAGAACGGTGACGCCGGCGTCTTCAGTCAGACGGGTCGCCAGAGTATTACCGGCCGAGCCGGCACCGATGATGATGTAATCGAATTCTTGGGACATTGAATGCACCCTCTTTGAAGTTGGTCAGGTCAACTGTGACCGCGCACCTGTGGCGAGGGGATTTATCCCCGTTCGGCTGCGCAGCAGTCGCAGAGTCAGCGACTGGGTTCTGTCTGGATATTTGCAGTGCCTGGAGGGGGCTGCTTCGCAGCCCAGCGGGGCGGTGCGACGTTTCGCTGAATCCCCTCGCCACAAAGGCCCCATCCAGACTCTGCGTCAGATCAGAACACCGAAACGTAATCGCCCAGCTCGACCTGTACCGATTTGATGCGGGTGAAGTTGTTCAGCGAGCTGATGCCGTTTTCACGGCCAACACCCGACTGCTTGTAGCCGCCGACCGGCATTTTTGCGTCGGACTCGCCCCAGGCGTTGATCCAGCAGATACCGGCTTCCAGTTGATGAATCACGCGGTGCGCGCGGTTCAGGTCTTTGGTGACGATACCGGCGGCCAGGCCGAAGTCGGTGTCGTTGGCGCGGCGGATCACTTCTTCTTCGGTTTCGTAGGAGAGGATCGCCATCACCGGGCCAAAGATTTCTTCACGAACGATGGTCATGTCGTCGGTGCAATCGGTGAACACGGTCGGTGCGACGAATGCGCCTTTGGCGAATTCGCCGTCGGTCAGACGCTCGCCGCCGCACAGGACGCGGGCTCCTTGCTCTTTACCCTTGGCGATGTAGCCCAGCACGCTTTCCATGTGCGCGAAGCTGACCAGCGGGCCGAAGTTGGTGTTTTCGTCTTCCGGGTTGCCGATGCGGATGCGTGCAACGCGTTCAACGATCTTGGCTTCGAAAGCGGCTTTCAGGTGCGCCGGAACGAACACGCGAGTGCCGTTGGTGCAGACCTGACCGGAGCTGTAGAAGTTGGCCATCATCGCGGTGTCGGCAGCGCGATCGAGATCGGCGTCGTCGCAGATGATCAGCGGGGACTTGCCGCCCAGTTCCATGGTCACGTCTTTCAGCGATGAAGCCGAAGCGCTGGCCATTACTTTCTTGCCAGTGTCGGTGCCGCCGGTGAAGGAGATTTTTTCGATGCGCGGGTGCTCGGTCAGCCAGGTACCGACTTCACGGCCGCTGCCGGTCAGGACGTTGAACACGCCGTTTGGCAGACCGGCTTCGGTGAAGATCTCGGCCAGTTTCAGGGTGGTCAGCGAGGTGACTTCGCTTGGCTTGAAGATCATCGCGTTACCGGCAGCCAGGGCTGGCGCGGATTTCCACAGAGCGATCTGGATCGGGTAGTTCCACGCGCCGATACCGGCGACAACGCCCAGCGGCTCGCGACGGGTGTAGACGAAAGAAGTGTCGCGCAGTGGAATCTGCTCGCCTTCGATCGCCGGCACCAGGCCTGCGTAGTATTCCAGCACGTCAGCGCCGGTAACGATGTCGACGTACTTGGTTTCGGAGAAGGATTTACCGGTGTCCAGGGTTTCCAGCGCAGCCAGCTCATCGTTGCGCTCGCGCAGGATGTCGACGGCACGGCGCAGGATGCGCGAACGCTCCATGGCGGTCATCGCGGCCCAGATTTTCTGGCCCTTTTCAGCGGCGACTACAGCGCGCTCGACGTCTTCCTTGGTCGCACGTTGCACCTGTGCGAGGACTTCACCGTTAGCCGGGTTGATGGCTTCGAAGGTGGCATCGCTGCCGGCGTCCGAGTACGCGCCATCGATGTAAAGTTTTTGCAGTTCGAAACGGGCCATAGTGTCCTCGCAAGTGCATTAGTGGTTGGCGTTGACCACCGCGGTGAGGCTGCGGTGGCAGTGAGGGGCCGAGCGTTTTCTGTGTGCTCTAGCTCACCTTCTTGGCCAATTGGAAATCCATGTATTCGTAAGCGATCTGTTGCGCCTGTGCCGTGTCGAAAGCATCTCCCGACAGCGCGCCGCGCAACCACAAACCGTCAATCAACGCTGCCAGGCCACGCGCTGCGGTGCGCGCATCTTCGAGCGGCAACACACGGCGGAACTCGCAGCACAGGTTGGAATACAGACGGTGATCGTTGATCCGCTGCAACCTGTGCAAAGACGGCTGGTGCATGCTGGTGGCCCAAAAGGCCAGCCAGGTTTTCATTGCCGGGCCATTGACCTGGCTGGCGTCGAAGTTGCCTTCGATGATCACCTGCAGATGCGCCCGTGGGCTGTCATCTGCCAGCGCTTGGCGGCGCAGGGTGACGTTCTCGCTGAGGACGCTCATCAGATACCGCATCGTGGCGGCAATCAGGCCGTTCTTGTCCTGAAAGTAATGACTGATGATGCCATTCGAGACACCGGCCAAACGGGCGATCAGCGCAATGCTGGCGTCCCCCATTCCGACCTGATCGACCGCCTGCAAAGTGGCTTCGATCAGTTGTTGGCGGCGGATGGGTTGCATACCGACCTTGGGCATCTTGCACATCTCCTTAGGCCTTCCGAGGGGCGATCAACGCTCATCGGATTGAGGGCCAGTCTATTTTGTTTTGATTGAACGTTCAATCAACAAAGAATAAGATCTGCGACAAATCGTCGCTGCTTACAGATTTTTCCCACATGTGAATGGCGCAAAAACTGACATCCAAAACCGCTCGAACCCTATACGCCACGGCGCTCTCAGGGTTCGGGCTTTTTTCGGGGTGTCTTTATATCACCCGTCGGTCGGCTGCCAACTAACCGATTAGTCGGGTGCCGTGTTGCCTTGTGTTCTTCTCTCGCACTGCCTGGAGCATTTGTGCCATGAGTTCTGCCTCGCTAATAAAGACCCCGCCCGAGAAGGTGACGGTCAACGGTTGGGTGTTTCACACCTCTACCGCGCTGATTCTGTTGTTGACCGCCATTCTGATTATCGCCCCGCAAGAGGCCGGCAGACTGTTGGGTATCGCTCAGGCCTGGTTGTCGCGCAGCTTCGGCTGGTACTACATGGTGGTGATCGCCGCCTATCTGGTCTTTGTCGTCGGTCTGGCGTTTTCCTCGTACGGCAAACTCAAACTGGGCAGCAAGGACGACACCCCGGATTTCAGTTACGGCGCCTGGGCGGGGATGCTGTTCTCGTCGGGTATCGGTATTTCGCTGCTGTACTTCGGCGCGTCCGAGCCGCTGGATCACTACTTCAATCCGCCGGAAGGCGCTTCGGCCACCAACATGGCTGCGCGTCAGGCGGTGCAACTGACCTTCCTGCATTGGGGCCTGCACGGCTGGGCGATTTATGCACTGGTCGGTCTGGCCGTGGCGTACTTTGCTTACCGTCATAACCAGCCGCTGGCGTTGCGTTCGGCGCTGTATCCGCTGGTCGGCGAGCGTTGGGTCAAAGGCGCGGCCGGTCACGCGGTGGACGGCTTCGGCATGTTCGTAACGCTGCTGGGTCTGGTGACGAACCTGGGGATTGGTTCGCTGCAAGTGTCGTCGGGCCTGGAAAACCTGTTCGGCATGGAACACAGCAATACCAACCTTTTGATCGTGATCATCGTGATGAGCACCGTGGCGACCATCGCTGCCGTGTCCGGCGTGGAAAACGGCATTCGTCGTCTGTCCAACCTGAACATCGTGCTGTTCAGCGGTCTGCTGATTTTCGTGCTGTTGTTCGGCCCGACCTTGCACCTGCTCAACGGCTTCGTGCAGAACATCGGCGACTACCTCAACGGCATCGTGCTGAAAACTTTCGACCTCTATGTGTACGAAGGCAGCGCCGAGAAAACCGAACGCTGGATGGGTCTGTGGACTCTGTTCTACTGGGCGTGGTGGATTTCCTGGGCGCCATTCGTCGGCATGTTTATCGCGCGTATTTCCCGTGGTCGCACCGTGCGTGAACTGGTGGCTGGCGTACTGCTGATTCCGCTGGGCTTCACTTTGGCCTGGCTGTCGATCTTCGGTAACTCGGCGCTGGATCTGGTGATCAACCAAGGAGCGGTTGAGCTCGGCAAGACGGCGCTGGAACAGCCGTCGATGGCGATCTACCAAATGCTTGAGCATTACCCGGCGTCGAAAATCGTCATCGGTGTATCGATCTTTGTTGGCTTCGTGCTGTTCCTGACCCCGGCCGATTCTGGCGCGGTGATGATGGCGAACCTGTCCTGCAAGGGCGGCAACGTCGACGAAGATGCGCCGCACTGGCTGCGGATTTTCTGGTCGGCCGTGATCACCCTGGTGACCATCGGCCTGCTGTTCGCCGGTAACTTCGAAGCCATGCAAACCATGGTGGTGCTGGCCGGTCTGCCGTTCTCGGTGGTGTTGGTGTTCTTCATGTTCGGCCTGCACAAGGCGATGCGCCAGGACGTGCAGATCGAACAGGAGCAAGCGCAACTGGCGGAGCGTGGTCGTCGCGGTTTCAGCGAGCGTCTGACGCAACTGGATCTGCAGCCAAGCCAATCGGTGGTGCAGCGTTTCATGGACAAACAAGTCAGCCCGGCGCTGGAAGACGCCACCGCGCAGATGCGTGCGCAGGGTCTGACAGTGCAGACGCTGCTGGGTAAATCCAAGCGTTGCATGGGTGTGCGTGTCGAGATGGAAGAGGGCAACCCTTTCGTTTACGAAGTCAGCCTGGATGGTTATCTGGCGACGCCGACTGAATCGGCGCAGTCCGATGAAGCACGCCAGCGTTACTACCGCGCTGAAGTGTATTTGCACAACGGCAGCCAGGATTACGACCTGATGGGCTTCACGCAGGATCAGATCACGCGGGATGTGCTCGATCAGTTTGAAAGCCATCGGCAGCTCCTTGGCCGGGTGTATAGCTAAACCGCTAAAACAAAAGGGGCTCGATTGAGCCCCTTTTGCATGATCGTTCCCACGCTCCGCGTGGGAATGCATCAATGGACGCTCCGCGTCCGCTGTTGTGGGACGCGGAGCGTCCCGGGCTGCATTCCCACGCAGAGCGTGGAAACGATCACGCCGCGATCCTCTCGCGGCGTTTTTGTCTCCGGGGTTCTTACCCCAGGTTCTTGCCCAGCAACGCGTGATACAACTCGCTGTCGCCCAGGATCCCCACCACATGATTGTTATCGTGCAGCACCAGTTTGTTGCCGGTCTGATAACGAATCTGCAACGCATCGCGCATGCCGATGTTCGAATCCACCAGCGTCGGCTTACGCTCCAGCCCTTCCACCGCTTGCCCCGGCGCCCAGTTCTGCAAATTCAGCACCGAACCGTTCTGCCGCGCACCCTTGATGGTGTTGCCCTCAGCCAGATCCAGCCACGAATCGCCGCCCGGATCCAGGCACACCGAACCATTGATGCGTTTGCAGTTGTCCAGCGTGCGCATCAGGCTGCGGCCGCACAGCACGTTGAGCGGATTGGTGTGCGCGACAAACGTGCGCACATAGTCGTCCGCCGGGTTCAGCACGATCTCTTCCGGCACGCTGTACTGGATGATCCGGCCGTCTTTCATGATCGCGATGCGGCTGCCGAGTTTCAGTGCTTCATCAAGGTCGTGACTCACGAACACAATGGTCTTGCTCAGCTTGCGTTGCAGCTCCAACAACTCATCTTGCAGACCCTGACGGATCAACGGGTCGAGTGCCGAGAACGGTTCGTCCATCAGCAAAATATCGGCGTCCATCGCCAGCGCCCGCGCCAGACCAACGCGTTGCTGCATACCGCCAGAGAGTTCGTCAGGCTTCTTGTTGCGCCATTGCGTCAGGCCGACCAGTTCGAGTTTGTCGTCGACCAGTTTGCGCCGTTCTTTCTCCGGACGGCCCTGCATTTCCAGACCGAAACTGATGTTTTCGCGCACCGTCAGCCACGGCATCAGCGCGAATTTCTGGAAGACCATGGCGATGCGTTGGGTGCGCATCATTTTCAGTTCGGCCGGGGTGCACGAGGCGATGTCGATCTGCTTGCCTTCATGCTCGACGAACAGCTTGCCGCGGCTCACGGTGTTGAGGCCGTTGATGCAGCGCAGCAGGCTCGACTTGCCCGAACCGGACAGGCCCATCAGCACGCAGATTTCGCCCTTGTTGACGTCCAGCGTGGCTTTTTCCACGCCGACGATCTGCCCGGTTTTCTTCAGGATCTCGTTGCGGGTCATGCCCTGATCGAGCAGCTTGAGCGCCTCGCGTGGATCCTTGGAGAAGATTACGTCTACGTCTTCGAAGCGAATTATGCTCATGCGTCACCCCCTACTTTGGCGTCGGGTTGTTTGCAGATACGGTCGAGCATGATCGCCAGCAGTACGATCGCCAGGCCTGCTTCGAAGCCCAGGGCGATATCAGCAGTGTTCAGTGCGTTGACCACCGGTTTGCCGAGTCCGTCGGCGCCCACCAGTGCGGCGATCACCACCATCGACAGCGACAGCATGATGCACTGGGTGATGCCGGCAGCGATGCTCGGCATGGCGTGAGGCAGTTCGATCCGTGAGAGCAATTGGCGACGCGAGCAGCCGAAGGCCTTGCCGGCGTCCATCAGTTCTTGCGGGACATCGCGGATGCCCAGGTAGGTCAGGCGGATCGGCGCAGCGATGGCGAACACCACCGTGGAGATCAGGCCCGGCACCACACCCAGCCCGAAGAGGGTCAGGGTAGGAATGAGGTAAACGAAGGTCGGTACGGTCTGCATCAGATCGAGTACCGGACGCATTAACGTGTAGAACATCGGTTTGTGCGCGGCGACGATGCCCAACGGCACGCCGATGACCACGCAGACCAGGGTCGCGAACAGCACCTGGGCGAGGGTTTCCATGGTTTCCTGCCAGTACCCCAGATTGAGGATCAGCAGAAAGGAAGCGATGACGAAAACGGTCAATCCCCATTTGCGCTGGATGAAATGCGCGAGCAGGGCGATGAGGCCGATCAAGACAAAAGGGTTGAACCAGGTGAGCGCAAACGTCACGCCGTGGATCATCGTTTCCAGTGTCACGGCGATTGCGTCGAAGGTGTTGGCGCCGTGTTGCGTCAACCATTCAACGAAGCCCGCGATGTACTGGCCTAAAGGTATTTTCTGATCAATCAGCATGGTAGTGAACGTCCGCATGCGAGGAAATAAACAGCCCGAGGGAGCAAGCTCCCCCGGCATAAGCGATTACTGATTCAGCTTGGCTTTCACGGCCTCCAGGCCAGGTTTACCGTCAATGGTGGTCACGCCAGCGAGCCAGGTATCGAGCACTTGTGGATTCTTTTTCAGCCAGGCCTTGGCGGCCGCGTCAGGCTTCATCTTGTCGTCGAGGATGTTGCCCATCAGTTCGCTTTCCATGTCGACGTTGAACTCCAGGTTTTTCAGCAACTGACCGACGTTGCTGCATTCCTCGGCGTAACCCTTGCGGGTGTTGGTCGCCACGGTTGCCGCACCGAAATCGGGGCCGAAGAAATCATCGCCACCAGTCAGGTATTGAATCTTGAAGCGTTTGTTCATCGGGTGCGGCGCCCAGCCGAGGAAGACCACGGCGGTGTCGCGTTTTTGCGCGCGATCAACCTGCGAGAGCATGCCCGCTTCCGACGATTCGACGACTTTGAAGCTGGCGGTTTTCAGGCCGAAAGCGTCCTTCTCGATCATGCTCTGGATCAGACGGTTGCCGTCGTTGCCAGGCTCGATCCCGTAGATCTTGCCGTCGAGTTCTTTCTTGAATTTGGCGATGTCGGCGAAGTCGTGCAGACCTTTGTCATACAGGGCTTGCGGCACGGCGAGGGTGTACTTGGCGCCCTTGAGGTTGGTGCGCACGGTTTCCACGGTACCGGCGTCGCGGTAGGCCTTGATGTCGTTCTCCATGGTCGGCATCCAGTTACCGAGGAACACGTCCATGTTCTTGCCGTCGGCCAGCGACTTGTAGGTCACGGGCACGGATATCATGGTGGTCTTGGTTTTGTAGCCGAGGGCGTTGAGAACAACGGAGGTGGTCGCGGTGGTCGCGGTGATGTCAGTCCAGCCGACATCGGAGAAATTCACGGTACTGCACTGCGCCGGTTCTGCAGCTTGCGCCAGTAACGGCAGACTCAGCATGGCGGCCAATAACAACGACGGGGAACCTTTCATGGATGGACTCCTTGGTGTTTTTTTTGGCAGTGTTCCGACTGTGGACCACCGCACTTATAGGTTGCGGTTGGATGGCGTTCTGGAGACAGCTCTACCACGGCGCCTTGCAATCGAGTCATAACGATCATGTACCAGTGAAAATCTGACGCCTACAGGGGGGGTCGTATCCAGTACAGGGATGGTCGTATCTAGTGTCGGTGACGTCGTTTACAGCTTTTTTCTGCCCCGATCAGCCATCTGAACCGCACAAAAACGGCGAAAACCGGGGCGAAAACGGCGCGGCGCTGGTGGACATGAGTGCGTCGGTGCCAGACGTCGTGCGTCCCGACAAAAGCCCGATGATGCGGGCATTCTGGCGGATCGCAGCTTGAGCGTAGCAGCTCCGCCAGCGGGCGCTTTTGCGTCCCGGACCGGCATCCTCAGGAGCTTTGCAGCAATGGCTATCAGCGTTTTCGACCTGTTCAAAATCGGCATCGGCCCGTCCAGTTCCCACACCGTCGGGCCGATGCGCGCGGCGGCGTTGTTTGTCGAGTCGCTGCGGGGCAAGCATCAGCTGGAACAGGTGCGGCGGATCGAGGTGCAACTGTTCGGTTCGCTGTCGGCCACCGGTATCGGTCACGGCAGCGACAACGCGGTGATCATGGGTTTGATGGGTGAGTGGCCGGACGCAATCGACCCGGCGCAGATTGGCCCGCGCATTCAGGCACTGCGTGAAACCGATACGCTGTTATTGGACGGTCGTTTATCAGTGCCGTTTGTCTGGGCGCGAGACATGCGTCTGATCGATGAAAACCTGCCGTTCCATCCCAATGCCATGACGATTGTTGCCGAAGGCGATCACGGTGAATTGCATCGCGACACCTACTATTCAGTTGGCGGCGGTTTTGTCGTGGATGAAGCGCAGGCGTCCAGCGGTGTCGTCGATCTGGATCGCACTGAATTGCCGTATGACTTTTCCAGCGCGGTTGAACTGTTGGATCTATGCAAGAAGAACAACTTGCGCGTCGCTGAATTGATGATGGCTAACGAAAAGGTCTGGCGCAGTGAAGAAGAGATTCGCGCCGGCCTGATGAAGCTATGGCGGGCGATGCAGGATTGCGTCGAACAGGGACTGAAACACGAAGGCATCCTGCCCGGCGGTTTGAATGTACGGCGGCGTGCGGCGAAGTTGCATCGCAGTCTGCAGGAATTGGGCAAGCCCAATGTGATCGGCTCGACGCTCAGCGCGATGGAGTGGGTCAACCTGTTTGCGCTGGCGGTGAATGAAGAGAACGCAGCAGGCGGGCGCATGGTGACGGCGCCGACCAATGGCGCGGCGGGGATCATTCCGGCGGTGCTGCACTACTTTATGAAGTTCAGCGAGGCGGTGACGGACGCCAACGTGGTCGACTACTTCCTGAGTGCGGCGGCGGTGGGGATTCTGTGCAAGAAGAATGCTTCGATCTCGGGTGCCGAAGTCGGCTGTCAGGGTGAAGTCGGTTCGGCGTGCGCAATGGCGGCGGCGGGGCTGGCGGAGATTCTCGGTGCTACGCCGGAGCAGTTGTGCAACGCGGCGGAGATTGGCCTGGAACACAACCTTGGGCTGACCTGCGATCCGGTTGGTGGACTGGTGCAAGTGCCGTGTATCGAGCGCAATGCGATTGCGGCGGTGAAGGCGATTAACGCAGCGCAGATGGCTTTGCGTGGTGATGGTCAGCACTTTATTTCGCTGGATCGGGTGATCCGCACCATGCGCGATACCGGGGCCGACATGCATGACAAATATAAAGAGACCTCGCGGGGTGGGTTGGCGGTTAGTGCGGTTGAGTGCTGAGACCGAGTCGCCTCTATCGCGAGCAGGCTCACTCCTACAATTGGAATGCGTTCCCCTGTAGGAGTGAGCCTGCTCGCGAAGGCGCCAGACCAGTCAAAACTGCTCGCCAAGTGAACACAGCCAATCAAACACGCCACCTTTTAGCGCGTCGCAATCAGATAAGCGCCTTTCTCAGCCACACCGCCCAACCACCACCCCTACCGCCCGTCCCCCGTGCCTGTGGTGACACTCCGATACAAATGCGCTCAGCCCTGTTCCCACAAGTGCTACCGATTTGCTCACGATCCTTTGCGCAGGGCTATCACCCGCCCTGATGGCACTTCGAAACACCTTCCGTCGCACGGCTTGTATAGACACTTCAGCAGGTCGTTTTCAGGAGTTATTGAACGGCCATCCAACTTTAGGCATGGCAATTGCTCTGTCATAACAAAGCCCGTCTCCCACGTGAGAACGATGGCCATAACAAGAGCCTCCGCCTGAGGCCATCACCCGCTTTGTGTGAGGAGATACCGCGATGACGTCGTTCAACTCCGGGGCCCAACCCCAGAACCGTGCGCCTCAATCCATCGGCTTTCTGCTGCTGGACAATTTCACGCTGATTTCTCTGGCCTCCGCAGTAGAACCCCTGCGCATGGCCAACCAATTGTCCGGTCGCGAGCTGTATCGCTGGAGCACCCTCACCGTCGATGGCGGCCAGGTGTGGGCCAGTGACGGTCTGCAAATCACCCCAGACGCCTCCATGCACAAAGCCCCGCCACTGGACACCATCATTGTCTGCGGCGGCATCGGCATTCAACGCACCGTTACCCGTGAACACGTCTCGTGGCTGCAAAGCCAGGCGCGCCAGTCCAAGCGCCTCGGCGCCGTGTGCACCGGCAGTTGGGCACTGGCCTGCGCCGGGTTGCTCGACGGTTTCGATTGCAGCGTGCACTGGGAATGTCTGGCGGCGATGCAGGAAGCTTTTCCGCGCGTGGCCATGAGCACGCGTCTGTTCACCCTTGACCGTAACCGTTTCACCAGTTCTGGCGGCACCGCGCCGCTGGACATGATGCTGCACCTGATCAGCCGCGATCACGGCCGTGAACTGTCCGCCGCGATCTCGGAAATGTTCGTCTACGAGCGCATCCGCAACGAGCAGGATCACCAGCGCGTGCCGCTCAAGCACATGCTCGGCACCAATCAGCCGAAACTGCAGGAAATCGTTGCGCTGATGGAAGCCAATCTGGAAGAGCCGATCGATCTGGATGAATTGGCGGTGTATGTGGCCGTGTCGCGTCGACAGCTGGAGCGCTTGTTCCAGAAATACCTGCATTGCTCGCCGTCGCGTTACTACTTGAAGCTGCGCCTGATCCGCGCCCGGCAATTGCTCAAGCAAACGCCGATGTCGATCATCGAAGTGGCTTCGGTGTGTGGGTTTGTATCGACGCCGCACTTCTCCAAGTGCTACCGCGAATACTTCGGCATTCCGCCGCGTGACGAGCGCGTAGGTTCCAACACCACCCAACAAGTGGCGATGCTGCCGCTGCCGCAAGCGATTGTGATGTCGCCGCTGTCGGGGCCGATGTCGGCGTTGAGTCAGGCGCGCAATGAATCGACGTTTGCCAGCGTAAGGCTCTGATAAGGATCGTTCCCACGCTCTGCGTCCCAAAGGGCCGAACGCGGAGCGTCCGTTGAGGCATTCCCACGCAGAGCGTGGGAACGATCATGCATTCCAATGTAGGAGCTGCCGAAGGCTGCGATCTTTTGATCTGCTTTCAGGCGCTATGGCTTTGCTGATAGTCCGCCAATGCTGGCAACAACTGCTTGTCGATCGCCTGCCGCACTGCCGGCTGAATACTGGCGCCGCTCGTGTACATGTCCTTGACCATCTTGCGCAGTTCAAACGCACGAACATTATCCAGACCCCGCACCGCGCACTCGCAGGCCTGCTCGGCTGTTGAACCGCTCGGCACCTGAAAACCCAAGGCCTTGAGCTGTCCCAACAGGTCTTCCTGGTCAATCAAATCGGCGTACATCATCACGCAAATCCTTCTGTGGCAACGGAGGTCTTGGCTTGATTCTGTAAGGCCGGAACGGGGACGGCAAGGGCGTTTTGTCTGTGTGGCTGCGACGACTATGAACAGGTCGTTTTCGGCTAACTCGACAGACAGGGGAGTGGGCACACTGGCGCAAGCTCGCTTCACGAAGGTTTGGTCACCCTCGCACGGCAGCTCCTCAACAGTAGCTTGAGCCCCGATCCGGTCACGGCTGGTATCGGGGCTTTTTTTGGACTGGTGAAAAGCAAAAGATCGCAGCCTTCGGCAGCTCCTACATTGGAATGCGTTTCTCTGTAGGAGCTGCCGAAGGCTGCGATCTTTTTACGGTCTAACGCTGCAACACGAGAATCCGCGACAACAACTCATCCCGGTCGATATAGCAGCCCTGAAAATGCCGCGCCCCGGTGGCCGGGTCAAAAGCATTGCGCGCATGCAACGTGCGGCGATTATCAAAGCACCACAGCTCGCCGGGATTGAGCCGCTGCATCAGCCGAAAGCGTGGCTCGCGGGTCATCGCGATAAATCGCCGATACGCCCGATACAACAGCGGCATCTGTTCCACCGACGTATCAAACGCCCCGCGCAAGAAGTTCGCCATGCGAATCTCCTCCACGCTCCCCAGCGCATCCAAAGCAATGATCGGCGCCAGGCAGCGATAGTCGCTATGCCGATCCTTATTGCGAAACTCCACGGGGATTTCACACAGGGCCTGAAACGACGCCGGGTCTTCACTGCGCAACGCATCAGCAATCGCAAAGCCATCGACAAAAATACTCTCGCCACCCTCGGCGTCATTCACCAGACAATGCAGAAATTGCAGCCCCGGTTGCAGCTCACGGGTGGGTAGATCCGTGTGCAATGGCAGGTTGAATGCGGTGTAGGCATTGCTGTCGGCATCGGCCTTGGATTGCACGTTGAACAGCACGCCGAAATTGCTCTCGCGGATGAATGAAATGCGCTGGGCGATGAGTTTCAGTGAACCGGGTTCGGTGGGTACGACGCGTACTTGGGTCAGACCGATGTCGCGAATGGCGAGTATCCATTGCAGGAGGGCGGCGTTGTCGTTCATCAGCGCCGCGTACTCGAACACCGGCAACTGCAAATCGCTGCGCCACAGGTAGGGCTTGGGTTTGGCTTCCATACGTTCTGCGCGGGATTCATCGTCGTAGGCGTGAGCGCGTAGCCAGCCCGGATCAAAACGGCTGAGGTGGCCGTCCTGCCAATCGATGCGTAAGCAGCCATCGGTGTCGATGTGTGAGGCGGCAGGTTTCAGGTCTATGGCGGCATCGACGATCTCGAAAACCTGTTCGCGCGTAACGTTGTAAACGCATTGCTGACACGGGCAATTGTCCCGTAACCAGACATGGTGAAACGGGCTGACGCGGCCGTCAGCCCACTCGATGGCAACACGATCCGCCAGGCTCTGCACGCCGCTTAGCGCGCTGATCAACGGATAAGTACGGAAGTCGGCAACAGCAGCAGCGGTGTTCATGGCGGCTCCTTGCGATCGATGGAATTACCGGGCGGGTGGCAGCGCGATGACGCGGCCGATGTAAGCGGGAGCGGGCAGGTCTTTCTGCTCCGTGACGATGGCTTGCAGACGGCTCAAGGTGTCGGCGCTGAACGGTGCCGAACGTGGCCCGGCGAGGTCGACGTGGAGGAGCATTTGCTCGTTGCCGGCCAGTTCCTGATCGTCACCGACCTTGTGCAGGCTGTGATAGAGGTGCAGGCGTTTGCTGTCGTGGCCGATGATTTGTGTGCGCACCTCGACTTCGGTATCGAGCTTCACTTCGTGGAGATAGTTGAGGTGCAGTTCGAGGGTGAACAGCGAGTGGCCGCTGGCTTCGCGGTTGTTGCTGTCCATGCCGAGGCGATCCATCAGGGCATCGGTGGCGTAGCTGAAAATCAGCAGGTAGAAGGCATCGCGCAGGTGGCCGTTGTAGTCGACCCAGTCGGGGATGATTTTGGTTTGGTAGGTGATGAGGCGGGGCATGGTTTGGGTTCCGGGCATTGGGCGGGTTTTTAAGATCAAGAGCTACCCCCTCACCCCAGCCCTCTCCCCCAAGGGGGCGAGGGGGAAAGGGAGCCGATTTTTATGCTATTCAAAACTTGAGTTCGGCTCGGTGGTGCAAGTCGGCGTAACTCTAACAATCAATTCGGTCAGTCCCCTCTACCTCTGGGAGAGGGCTAGGGTGAGGGCGGCGGTTTGAAGCGAGCCCATTACTCGCTGAACGCCATGCCATGCTTTTCCTTGGTGGTCTTCACCGCCTCAAGGACCGCCAGCAAGCAATCATCACGATAGCGCTCCAGCGCCGAAATGCTGTGCCGACCGAGCTGATCGCTGGTGCCATCGACCACATCATCAATCAACTTGTCAGTCAGTTCCGGCGCCGGCAGATACGTCCACGGCAACTGCAACGCCGGGCCGAATTGCGACATGAAGTGGCGCATGCCCGCATCGCCGCCGGCCAAGGTGTAAGTCAGGAAAGTCCCCATAAACGACCAGCGCAATCCAGCGCCAAAACGGATCGCATCGTCGATCTCGCCCGTGGTCGCGACACCGTCGTTAACCAGGTGCAACGCCTCACGCCACAGCGCTTCGAGCAAGCGGTCGGCGATGAATCCTGGCACTTCCTTGCGCACATGCAACGGGCGCATGCCGAGGGATTCGTAGACTTTCATTGCTGCTTGCACAGCTTCCGGCGCAGTGTTCTTGCCGCCAACAACCTCAACCAGCGGCAACAGATAAACCGGGTTGAACGGGTGGCCGACCACGCAACGTTCCGGATGCGTCGAACTCTCGTAAAACTCACTCGGCAACAGCCCCGAAGTGCTCGAACCAATCAATGCATTCGGCTTGGCCGCTGCGCTGATTTTGCTGTGCAGATCGAGTTTCAGCTCCAGACGTTCCGGAGCGCTTTCCTGAATGAAATCGGCATCGCGCACGCATTCTTCGATGGTCGCGACAAAGCGTAGACGATCCTGCGAAGCACCCGGTGCCAGTCCGTTTTTCTCCAGCGCACCCCAGGCATTGGCGACGCGTTTGCGCAGCGCCGCTTCAGCGCCGGGCGCCGGATCCCAGGCCACGACGTCGAGGCCATGGGCGAGGGCACGGGCGACCCAGCCACTGCCGATGACACCGCTGCCCAGCGCAGCGAAGGTTTTGATTTCGGTGATAAAGCTCATAGGAATTTTCCCGTGGAAAGTAATCCCTGTAGGAGCTGCCGAAGGCTGCGATCTTTTGATCTTGATCTAAAAAAACAAGATCAAAAGATCGCAGCCTTCGGCAGCTCCTACAGGTGAAATTGGGGGGCTGTGAGAGCCCCATTTTTTGGCTGAGGCTTAGCCGCGCTGGGTCAGGCCCATCTTCTTGCGGCCTTCCGCCGGGGTCAGAACGCGGGCGCCGAGGCGGCTGAGGATTTCGCTGGCGCGTTCGACCAATTGGCCGTTGGTCGCCAGCACGCCTTTGTCCAGCCACAGGTTGTCTTCCAGCCCGACCCGCACGTTGCCGCCAAGCAGCACCGCTTGCGCCGCCATCGGCATCTGCATCCGGCCAATGCCGAACCCTGCCCACACTGCATCGGCGGGCAAGTTATCGACCATGGCTTTCATCGTCGTGGTATCCGCCGGTGCGCCCCATGGAATGCCCAGGCACAGCTGAAACAGCGGGTTATCCAGCAAGCCTTCCTTGATCATCTGCTTGGCAAACCACAGATGCCCGGTGTCGAAAATTTCCAGCTCAGCCTTCACGCCCAGCTCGGTAATGCGCTTGGCGCCGGCGCGCAGTTGCGCCGGAGTGGACACGTAAATAGTGTCGCCATCGCCAAAATTCAGGGTGCCGCAATCGAGGGTGCAGATTTCCGGGAGCAATTCTTCTACGTGCGCCAGTCGGGTCAATGGGCCGACCAGATCGGTGTTCGGGCCGAACTCCATCGGGTTCTCGCCCGCGCCGATTTCCAGGTCGCCGCCCATGCCGGCGGTGAGGTTGACGATGATGTCGACGTCCGCCTCGCGGATGCGCTCCATCACTTCGCGGTACAGCGCAACGTCACGGCTGAACTTGCCGGTTTGCGGATCACGCACGTGGCAGTGCACGACGGTGGCGCCAGCCTTGGCGGCTTCAACGGCCGCCGCAGCGATTTGTTTCGGGGTGACCGGCACATGAGGGCTTCTGGCGGTCGTGTCGCCAGCACCGGTGAGTGCGCAGGTGATGATGACGTCGTGGTTCATGGTGCGGTTTCCTTCAGGCGTGATGGGTCTGTCCGCAGCCCGTTTCGGGGCTGCGAAGCGTGGTTCAGTCCTCTCTCTCCCGTCAGGGAGAGGGGCTTTAAATTGAGAGGGTTATTTGCTGGTCAGCTGGAGGTTTTCAGCGGCTGGTTTGCCATCGAACGTGGTCACACCGTCGAGCCAGCGCTGCTTGTCTTCCGGGTGATCCTTGAGCCATTGCTTGGCGGATTCGAAAGCATCCTTGTGATCGAGCAGCGGCTGCATCATCCGGCTCTCGTCTTCGGCGGTGTAGGTCAGATTGCTCAGCAAGCGACCGATGTTCGGGCATTGCTCGGCGTATTTCGGCGCGGTCACCGTCCACACCGTGGCCATGCCTTCGTTCGGGCCGAGGGCGTCTTCACTGCCGGTGAGATAGGTCATCTTCACGTTGACGTTCATCGGGTGCGGCGCCCAGCCGAAGAACACCACGGCCTCTTTGCGGCGCACGGCGCGATCGACGGCGGCGAGCATGCCGGCCTCGCTCGACTCGACCAACTGGAACTTGCCGAGGCCGAACTGGTTCTTGGCAATCATTGCCTTGATCTGCGTATTGGCGCCCGAGCCCGGCTCGATGCCGTAAATCTTGCCGCCGAGTTCCTTTTCGAACTTGGCGATGTCGGCAAAGGTTTTCAGGCCTTTATCTGCCAGATAGGTCGGCACCGCGAGGGTGGCGCGGGCGTCCTTCAGGCTCGGTGCTTCAAGGACTTTGACCTGATTGGCGTCGACAAACGGCGTAATGGTTTGCGTCATCAACGGGTTCCAGTAACCGAGGAACAAGTCCAGACGCTGATCGCGAATCCCGGCGAAGATGATTTGCTGGGACGCGCTGGTTTGTTTGGTGTTGTAGCCGAGGCCGTCGAGCAGTACCTGGGTCATCGCACTGGTGGCGATCACGTCGGTCCAGTTGACCACGCCCATGCGCACGTTCTGGCATGACGCAGGTTCGGCCGCCATGACGCTGGCGCTCAAGAAAGCGGTACCGCTGAGTGCAAGAACACAGCTGCTGATCAGTCGTTTCATGTCGGGTTCCTCGGCAGGTCGTTATTGTGGTTCCCGGCATCTGGTGCGCCGGTGATGCAAAGTTACGCAGCAATGCGCCCGTCAAAGCGCACTACGGCGACGGGCATTTGCACTGTAGCGACCTGCACGCTTGAACGCTGACGACAATCGGCGTATCAACGATCCACGCTCCCCTCCCTCTCGTTACCCGCGAATCGAGTGCGCACATGTCTCAGGATTTCTATTTCTTGCTGATGCCGGGCTTCTCCGCCATCGGCTTTATCTCCGCCATCGAACCGCTGCGCGTGGCCAACCGCTTTCGTGGCGAGCTGTACCGCTGGCACGTACTCAGCGCTGATGGCGGGGCGGTGCTGGCGAGTAACGGTATGTCGGTCAACGCCGATGCTGCGCTGGAACCCCTGAAGAAAGGCGCGACGTTGTTGGTGGTGGCCGGGTTTGAACCGCTGAAGTTCGCCACGCCAAACCTTGAACATTGGTTACGGCGGCTGGATAACGATGGCGTGACGTTGGGCGCCATCGACACGGGCAGCTTTGTCCTTGCCGAAGCCGGGTTGCTAGAGGGCCATCGCCTGACCCTGCACTGGGAAGCGATCGATGCGTTCAAGGAATCTTATCCACAGCTCAGCGTCACTCAAGAGCTGTTCGAGATCGACCGTCGGCGCATCACCTCGGCGGGCGGCACCGCGTCCATCGATCTGATGCTCGATCTGATCGCCCAGGCCCATGGGCCGCAGCTGGCGATTGAGGTCAGTGAGCAGTTTGTGCTGGGGCGGATTCGCCCGCGCAAAGACCACCAGCGCATGGAAGTCGCTACGCGTTATGGCATCAATAACAAGAAACTGGTGCAGGTGATCGGCGAGATGGAGCAGCACAGCGAACCGCCGCTGACCACGCTGCAATTGGCGGAATCGATCAAAGTCACGCGGCGGCAACTGGAACGGTTGTTTCGGCTGCATCTGAACGATACGCCGAGCAATTTCTATCTGCGATTGCGCCTGGAAAAGGCCCGGCAGCTACTGCGCCAGACCGACATGAGCGTGCTCGAGGTCAGCATCGCCTGCGGGTTTGAGTCACCGTCGTATTTCACCCGCAGCTATCGCGCAAAATTCGCCCGCTGCCCCCGCGAAGACCGGCGTACCGCCCAAGCCTGAAATCAAAAGATCGCAGCCTTCGGCAGCTCCTACAGGGAAATGCAGCCCAATGTAGGAGCTGCCGAAGGCTGCGATCTTTTGATCTTACTTTTTCACCAACGCCGAACACGCCGCTTTATAAGCCTCATGCTGATATTTGTTCAGCGTCCCCGGCAGCTCAAAATTATGCTTCTTCGCCTGCGCATTGATCGTCTGCGGCGACAACAGCGTCACCTCACAGCCATCGAGCAACTGCAAAATCCCTTCAATCTTGAACGTCGTCGGCCCACCGGCAAACTCACCTTTCTTGCTGCGCTTCTTGATCGCAATCCTGTCAACCGAATTCTCACGCACAAACGACGCCACCTGCGCTGCGAACAGCTTCACGTTCGCCGCTTCGTCATCTTCGTCGAGGGCGATTTTCTTGGTGGCGAGGGGAATGTGGCTCAGGGTCGAACCGTCGAGAGCGGCCACGGCGATGATCGCTTCGCTGCCTTTGATTTCAATGCCGCAGATGTTCATGGAGAATTCCTTGAAGTGAAGAGGACAGCTTACAACTCAAGCTGACTGGCGGTGATGCCGAATGCCGCTGCAATTTTCTCGCGAGTGGCCTTGCGTGGCTTGGCGACTGATTCCTGCTGTGCAAGCGCCGGTTGCGAAATACGCATGCGTTTGGCGACTTCTTCCTGAGTCAGGTTAAGGTGTTCGCGCCAGGCACGGATCGGTGTGGCCCCATCGACCATCCGACTGACGACCTCATGGGGAATCAGATTTGGTTGTATTTTCTGTGCGACGTATTGCGCATAGGGAATGACCACGAAGGCCGGTTTGCCCTCGGCGTCGTTGATGATTTGGATGTCTTTGGACAATTTCATGTTCGGAGAAATATAAGTCTTTTATAAGATTCGAGGATCTTTGCTTATATTTCTCGCGAGACCAACCAGCAACGTTTGACGGCATGTTGCGAGTAATCAGGATCACTCCTGCCCAATCGACTCCAAAAACTCCGACCGCTCATCACTCATCCGCGCCACGCAATCATTCTGCGCAATGGTAAAAGCCTTGCTCCCCGCCGTAGCCGGGAATGCCTCAACCGCGCAATCCGCATCCCGCGTCTTCAGCCACTGCTGTTGAGCAGTCTTGAGTTTGGCGGTGATGTCCGCCAGTTGCGTGGCGTTTTTGCCGTATGCGGTCTGCATGCGTTCGGTCAGGCTGGCGTAGTTGTCTTTGAGCAGGTCTTCGGCGGTGGTGCGGCTGTAGGTCGAGCATTCCAGGGTCTGGACGTCGTTTTCGACTGCGTCGCACGGGTTGTTGTCGGACTCTTCGGCGGCGTGTACGCCGGTCGCAATCAGTGCCAGGGCCAGGAAGATCGATTTCATTGTTGTCGCCGCTCTAATCCAGTGGTGTTTGCAAGATGCCGGTGATTCTGGCTCAAGCGTGCGGGCTTGGAAAGGTGGCCGGTCGGGGCGGCGGATGACCCTTTGTCGCGGATTGACGCTTTCGGCAATTCCCCTGTCGTTTTTGCACCCGGTCGCCCCTGCACCGAGGCATATGCTGGCCCCAAAGCGCCGGCAGACGATTCGGCGCATGAATCGCCAATAAGGGGACGCCTGATGAGCCCAGCCGAATTACACGCCGACAGCATCGTTATCGACGGTCTGATCATTGCCAAATGGAACCGCGAGCTGTTTGAAGACATGCGCAAGGGCGGTTTGACGGCAGCCAACTGCACTGTGTCGGTGTGGGAAGGGTTTCAGGCGACCGTGAACAATATTGCCGCCAGCCAGAAGCTGATCCGTGACAACAGCGACCTGGTGATGCCGGTGCGCACCACCGCCGACATCCGCAAAGCCAAGGAGCAGGGCAAAACCGGCATCCTCTTCGGCTTCCAGAATGCCCACGCCTTTGAAGACCAGATCGGCTATGTCGAGGTGTTCAAGCAGCTCGGCGTCGGCATCGTGCAGATGTGCTACAACACCCAGAATCTGGTCGGCACCGGTTGCTACGAACGTGACGGCGGCCTGTCGGGTTTCGGTCGCGAAATCGTTGCCGAGATGAACCGCGTCGGCGTGATGTGCGACCTGTCTCACGTCGGTTCCAAGACTTCTGAAGAAGTCATCCTCGAATCGAAAAAACCGGTCTGCTATTCCCACTGCCTGCCGTCGGGGCTCAAAGAGCACCCGCGCAACAAGTCTGATGAAGAACTGAAGTTCATTGCCGACCACGGCGGTTTTGTCGGCGTGACCATGTTCGCGCCGTTCCTCGCCAAGGGCATCGATTCGACCATCGACGACTACGCCGAAGCGATCGAGTACGTGATGAACATCGTCGGCGAAGACGCCATCGGCATCGGCACCGATTTCACCCAGGGTCACGGCCAGGACTTCTTCGAATACCTGACCCACGACAAGGGCTACGCCCGCCGTCTGACCAGCTTCGGCAAGATCATCAACCCGCTGGGCATCCGCACTGTCGGCGAGTTCCCGAACCTGACCGAAACCCTGCTCAAGCGCGGCCATCACGAGCGCGTCGTGCGCAAGATCATGGGCGAGAACTGGGTCAACGTCTTGAAAGACGTCTGGGGCGAGTAACGCTGACTCAAGACCGCCGCCGCACTGCCCCCTCTCCTGCGGGAGAGGGTTGGGGTGAGGGCAGCGGTCACCACTGAATCCACTATTTTTTCTGGAGTTAACTTTCCATGGCCAAGATCGCCCCGCAATTGCCAATCGAAGTCGACAGCGAGACCGGTGTCTGGACCTCCGACGCCCTGCCGATGCTCTACGTACCGCGCCACTTTTTCGTCAACAACCACATGGGCATCGAAGAAGTATTGGGCGCTGACGCCTACGCCGAGATCCTCTACAAGGCCGGCTACAAATCCGCCTGGCACTGGTGTGAAAAAGAAGCTGAATGCCACGGCCTGGAAGGCGTCGCCGTATTCGAGCATTACATGAAACGCCTGTCGCAACGCGGCTGGGGCCTGTTCAAGATTGAGGACATCGACCTCGACAAAGGCACTGCCAGCGTCAAGCTCGAACACTCGGCATTCGTCTACGTCTACGGCAAGGTCGGGCGCAAGGTCGACTACATGTTCACCGGTTGGTTTGCCGGTGCGATGGATCAGATTCTTGAAGCCCGCGGCAGCAAGATTCGCACGGTTGCCGAGCAAGTTTACGGTGGCTCCGAAGAAGGCCACGAAGACGGCTTGTTCACCGTCAAGCCGTTGTAAGTCGAGGAACCCGCCATGGCTTTCGAAGCAATGTTCCAGCCGATCCAGATCGGCAAACTGACCATCCGCAACCGCGTGCTCAGCACTGCGCACGCTGAGGTCTACGCAACGGACGGCGGCATGACCACCGACCGCTACGTCAAATACTACGAAGAGAAAGCCAAGGGCGGCATCGGCCTGGCGATTTGCGGCGGTTCTTCCAGTGTGGCCATCGACAGCCCGCAAGGCTGGTGGAAATCGGTGAACCTGGCGGACGACCGGATCATTCCGCACTTCCAGAATCTGGCGGACGCGATGCACAAGCATGGCGCCAAGATCATGATTCAGATTACCCACATGGGCCGTCGTTCGCGCTGGGATGGCGAGCACTGGCCGACCCTGCTGTCGCCGTCGGGCATCCGCGAACCGGTGCACCGCGCGACCTGCAAAACCATCGAGCCGGAAGAAATCTGGCGGGTGATCGGCAACTACGCCACTGCCGCCGCGCGGGCCAAGGCCGGCGGTCTCGACGGTGTCGAACTGTCCGCCGTGCACCAGCACATGATCGACCAGTTCTGGAGCCCGCGCGTCAACAAGCGTACGGACGAGTGGGGTGGCAGTTTCGAAAACCGCATGCGTTTCGGCCTCGAAGTGCTCAAGGCTGTGCGCAAGGAAGTCGGTGATGATTTCTGCGTCGGCATCCGTCTGTGCGGTGACGAATTCCACCCGGACGGTTTGTCCCACGAGGACATGAAGCAGATCGCCAAGTACTACGACGACACCGGCATGCTCGACTTCATCGGTGTGGTCGGTTCGGGTTGCGACACCCACAACACCCTGGCCAACGTTATCCCCAACATGAGTTATCCACCGGAGCCGTTTCTGCACCTGGCTGCGGGCATCAAAGAAGTGGTGAAGGCGCCGGTTTTGCACGCGCAGAACATCAAGGATCCGAACCAGGCGACGCGCATTCTCGAAGGTGGTTACGTCGACATGGTCGGCATGACCCGCGCGCACATCGCTGACCCGCACCTGATCGCCAAGATCAAAATGGGCCAGATCGATCAGATCAAACAGTGCGTCGGCGCCAACTATTGCATCGACCGTCAGTACCAAGGTCTGGACGTGCTGTGCATCCAGAACGCCGCGACCTCCCGTGAATACATGGGCGTGCCGCACATCATCGAAAAATCCACCGGCGTCAAACGCAAAGTGGTCGTTGTCGGTGCCGGGCCTGCGGGGATGGAAGCCGCTCGCGTGTCGGCTGAACGTGGCCACGACGTAACCTTGTTCGAGAAGAAAGAATTTATCGGCGGGCAGATCACCACGGCATCGAAAGCGCCGCAGCGTGACCAGATTGCTGGCATCACCCGCTGGTTCCAGTTGGAACTGGCGCGGTTGAAAGTCGATCTGCGTCTGGGCACGGCAGCTGACGTTGCGACCATCATGGACTTGCGTCCGGACGTGGTGGTGCTGGCGGTTGGCGGTCATCCGTTCCTGGAGCAGAACGAACACTGGGGCGCCGCTGAAGGTTTGGTTGTCAGCAGCTGGGACGTGTTGGACGGCAAGGTCGCGCCGGGCAAGAACGTGCTGGTGTACGACACCATTTGCGAGTTCACCGGGATGTCGGTTGCCGACTTCCTTGCTGACAAGGGCAGCCAGGTCGAGATCGTCACCGACGACATCAAACCGGGCGTGGCCATCGGCGGCACGTCGTTCCCGACCTACTACCGCAGCATGTACCCGAAAGAAGTGATCATGACCGGCGACATGATGCTGGAGAAGGTTTACCGCGAAGGCGACAAATTGATCGCGGTGCTGGAGAACGAATACACCGGCGCCAAAGAGGAGCGGGTGGTCGATCAGGTGGTAGTGGAGAACGGCGTGCGCCCCGACGAAGAGCTGTATTACGGGCTCAAGGACGGTTCGCGCAACAAGGGCCAGATCGATATCGATGCCTTGTTCGCGATCAAACCGCAGCCATCGTTGAGCACCACGGGCGACGGTTACTTGCTGTTCCGCATCGGCGACTGCGTGGCGCAGCGTAATACCCACGCAGCCATCTACGACGCGTTGCGGTTGTGCAAAGACTTCTAAGCCTCGCGAACGATCGTTCCCACGCTCCGCGTGGGAATGCCGCAATGGACGCTCCGCGTCCGCTTTGGGACGCGGAGCGTCCCGGGATGCATTCCCACGCAGAGCGTGGGAACGATCATTGAACGCCGTGTTTCTCCAGGTTGTACTGGTGGGAGCTTCACCATGTTGAACACCCTTCTTCCAATCCTGTTGTTCGCAGCTCTGGGCCTTGGTGTCCTTGGCGCGTTGCGGCGGGTGGCCATGTGGCTTCGGGGCCGGGCCTCGAAGGTCGACCTGATCGGCGGCCTGTTCGCCATGCCCAAGCGTTACATGGTCGATTTGCACCATGTCGTCGCGCGGGACAAATACATCGCCAACACCCACGTGGCCGCGGCCGGCGGTGCGGTGGCGTCGATTGTGCTGGCGCTGCTGGTGCACGGTTTCGGCCTGCATAACCGCATTCTCGGTTACGCCTTGCTGCTGATGACGGCGGTGATGTTCGTCGGTGCGATTTTCGTTTACCTGCGTCGGCGCAACCCGCCAGCGCGGTTGTCGAAAGGCCCGTGGATGCGCCTGCCGAAAAGCTTGCTGGCATTCTCGGCGTCGTTCTTTCTGCTGACTCTGCCGGTGGCCGGAATCCTGCCGGAAAACTTCGGTGGCTGGGTGCTCGCGGCCATTTTGGCGATTGGTGTGTTGTGGGGCGTGTCGGAACTGTTCTTCGGCATGACTTGGGGCGGGCCGATGAAACACGCCTTTGCCGGTGCGTTGCATTTGGCTTGGCACCGTCGCGCTGAGCGTTTTGGCGGCGGTCGTTCCACGGGCCTGAAACCTTTGGATCTCAATGATCCGTCAGCACCGCTGGGTGTTGAGAAACCCGTAGATTTCACCTGGAACCAACTGCTCGGATTCGACGCCTGCGTGCAGTGCGGTAAATGCGAAGCCGCATGCCCGGCCTTCGCCGCCGGCCAGCCGCTGAACCCGAAAAAACTCATTCAAGACATGGTCGTCGGCCTCGCCGGCGGTACCGATGCGAAATTCGCCGGCAGCCCGTATCCCGGCAAACCAATCGGCGAACACAGCGGCAATCCGCATCAACCGATCGTCAATGGTCTGGTCGACGCCGAAACCCTCTGGTCGTGCACCACTTGCCGCGCCTGCGTCGAGGAGTGTCCGATGATGATCGAGCACGTCGACGCCATCGTCGACATGCGCCGTCACCTGACCCTGGAAAAAGGCGCGACCCCGAACAAGGGCGCCGAAGTCCTCGAAAACCTCATCGCCACCGACAACCCCGGCGGTTTCGCCCCGGGCGGGCGGATGAACTGGGCGGCGGACTTGAACCTCAATCTGCTCAGCGAAAAGAAATCCACCGACGTGCTGTTCTGGGTCGGCGACGGCGCCTTCGACATGCGCAACCAACGCACCCTGCGCGCCTTCGTCAAAGTGCTGAAAGCGGCGAAAATCGACTTCGCCGTGCTCGGTCTTGAAGAGCGTGACAGCGGCGACGTAGCGCGCCGTTTGGGCGATGAAGCAACCTTCCAGTTGCTCGCCAAACGCAACATCCAGACCCTGGGCAAATACAGCTTCAACCGCATCGTCACTTGCGATCCGCACAGTTTCCATGTGCTGAAAAACGAGTACGGCGCGTTCGACGGCAACTACCTGGTGCAGCACCACAGCACCTACATGGCGGAAATCATTCAGGCCGGCGCACTCAATCTCGGTCAGCACAAAGGCAACAGCGTGACCTATCACGATCCGTGCTACCTCGGCCGCTACAACGGCGAGTACGAGGCGCCGCGTGAAGTGCTGCGCGCGCTCGGCATTGAAGTCAAAGAGATGCAGCGTTCCGGCTTCCGCTCACGCTGCTGCGGCGGTGGCGGCGGGGCGCCGATCACTGACATTCCGGGCAAGCAACGGATTCCCGACATGCGCATGGAGGACATCCGCGAGACCGGCGCCGAACTGGTGGCCGTGGGTTGTCCACAATGCACGGCGATGCTCGAAGGCGTGGTCGAACCGCGTCCGTTGATCAAGGACATTGCCGAACTGGTGGCCGACGCGCTGCTCGAAGACGCCGCGCCAAGCAAGCCTGCCACCCCGGCCAAACGTGAACCTGCGGAGGCCCACTGATGAGCGACATTATCCGCCGCGACCCGCGCGCCGAATGGATTGCCCGTAACCGTTTGCACCCGCTGCACGCGGCAATGCAACCGGCGCAGCACAGCTGGATGGGGCCGAACGGCGTCATCCGCAAGAACCTGCACGGCATGGGTTTTATCGGCCCCAACGGCATCAAACGGATCGACCGCAGCGGCGCGCAGCAGGGCGGGGCGGTCAAACGTTCGGCGGCTGTGGAAGTGCAATTGCCGCTGCATCAGGTGCCAGCCCCGGCGTTTTACATCAGCGTGGTGCCGGACATGGTCGGTGGCCGCTTGAGCAGCCACGATCGCGATTTGCTTGGCCTCGCTCATCATCTGGCCGGCAAGGATGGCGCGGTGTTGGCGGTGGTCTTTGGCGAGCATAAGGAAAACGCGTTCGCTACTGCTGGCGTCGATCGTTTGTTGGTGCTCGAAGGTGAAGCCTTCAGCGGTTATGCACCGGAGCAGCGCGTGCAGGGTTTGCGTGCTGTGGATAACCAGTTCAATCCGCGTCACTGGCTGCTACCGGACAGTCGCAGCGGTGGCGGTGAACTCGGTCGACGCTTCGCCGCAGCACTGGGCGAACGCCCGGCGACGCGGGTCTGGCAGGTCAAGGATCAGGATTGCATCGGCCGCGCCGGTGCTGGCTTGCAGGATCTTGCACGTCCGCTCGCGCGGTTGATTCTGGCGTCGGCGGAATGTGCCGAACCGGTCAGCGAAACCCGTCATGAAGCGTTGCCGGTTGAGTTATCCACAGGCGTCGCCCGCAGCCTGTCGCGGATCGAAGATCTTGGTGCTGTGGCGGTCGACCCGGCAGCGATTCCGATGGCCGAAGCGGAGTTCATTTTCTCCGGCGGTAACGGCGTCAAGGACTGGGCGCTGTTCCACGAAACGGCTGCCGCACTCGGCGCCACCGAAGGCGCATCGCGGGTGGCGGTGGACGATGGCTTTATGGCGCGTGATCGCCAGGTCGGCGCGTCTGGCACCTGGGTCACCGCGCGGGTGTATGTCGCTGTGGGTATCTCCGGGGCGATCCAGCATTTGCAGGGCATTGGCGCCTGCGACAAGGTCGTGGCGATCAACCTCGATCCCGGTTGCGACATGATCAAACGCGCCGACCTCTCGGTGATCGGCGAAAGCGCAGAGATTCTTCAAGCCTTGATCGCGGCGGTGGCGGCTTACCGCAACGACGCCAAGCGCGATGCGGCTTAAGGAAACGCTATGAACACGAAAGTTATCAGTCTGGTTTCAATCGGCGCTCACCCGACCTCCGGCCGGCCACGTCGCGCCGAGCAAGATGCGCGCGCTGTGGAGTTGGGCCTGCAACTCGCTGGGGATAACCTGCAAGTGCTGCATGCCGGCGATGTTGCCGAACCGGCGTTGCGCGCCTATCTGGGCATGGGCCTGGAACAGATGCATGTGCTTGAGCAACCGACTGGCGCTGATGCGTTACCGGCGCTGACCGCGTATCTCCGCGATGCGGGGGCGCAAGTGGTGCTGACCGGCAGCCAGGCCGAAACCGGTGAAGGCTCGGGGATGTTGCCGTTTCTGCTCGCCGAAGGTTTGGGCTGGCCGCTGGTGGTCGGGTTGGCGCAGGTTGAGTCGATCAATGATGGATCGGCGTTGGTGCTGCAGGCTTTGCCGCGTGGGCAACGACGTCGCTTGAAGGTGAGACTGCCGTTTCTCGCGACTGTGGATAACGCTGCGCCGAAACCTCGGCAGAGTGCTTACGGCCCGGCGCGACGAGGTGTACTGGAGGCGGACGACGTTGAAGTTATCGATGATGAACTTCTGTCCGTCGCCACCCTGCAACCGGCCAAATCACGGCCAAAACGCCTGAAAGTGATCAAAGCCAAAAGCGGTGCTGACCGGATGAAAGCCGCCACAGCAAAAGCCAGCGGCGGCGGTGGGCAAGTGCTCAAAGGCGTTACCCCACAGGCAGGCGCCGAAGCCATCCTCAAACTCCTCATCGAAGAAGGCGTCGTCCGCTGACACCGCTGACACCGCTGACACCGCTGACACCGCTGATCCTCTGTAGGAGCTGAGCTTGCTCGCGAAGACGGTGTGTCAGTCGGCGGATGTGTCGACTGAAACACCGCTTTCGCGAGCAAGCTCAGCTCCTACAAGTCATTTGTTGACATGAAAAATCCCCGGCATTCCTTTGCGATCAGCTTCAACCACAGGTTAAAACACCCGCTCAAACCCCCGAGGAGTCAAGTGAATGACCGTTGAGTTTCGACCTGCCCGGCGCACGGATGCGCGCGACATTGCGCGTTTGTTTCAGATCTCTTCGGAGGGTGCTTCGGACTACATCTGGAGCCAATTGGCGGAGCCGGGTGAGGCATTGCTCGATGTCGGTGAGCGGCGCTATGCCCGCGATGATGTGGATTTTTCCTGGCAGAACTGCCTGATCGCTGAGGCCGACGGCCGCGTGGTTGGCATTATGCACAGTTACGTCACGCGCGAAGATCCAGCCCCGACCCCGCCCACCGACCCCGTGCTAGCGCCATACGCCGACATGGAAGTGGCGGACACGCTGTACATCTCCAGCCTCGCGCTGCACGAAGGTTGGCGCAATCAAGGGTTGGGCGTGCGCTTCCTCCAGCATGCCCAGGCCCGCGCCGATCAGCTCGCGCTCAAAGGTCTGAGCCTGATCGACTACGCCGCCAACACCGGCGCCCGCCGCTTCTATGAGCGGCATGGCTTCGGCATCGTCAAAACCTGCCAAGTGGTTCCGCATCCGATGATCCGGGTGACGGGCGAGGCCTATCTGATGCACCGAACATGAACTCGGTTATCCACTGACGAGGGTTTACACACAATCCCTGTTGGTCAGTCTGTGGATAACGTGTTCACCCTTCGCTGCAAGTCATGTCTGCCGTGGCTTGCGGGCCGCAGATCAAAAAACAACCAGCTTAAGTTACGGTTTTTACAGGATTTTTCTGCGGGATAACTGCGTAAGTTACCCCCGATCTCTGTTGGCGCATCTGTGGATAAGATGTTCGCTAACCCCTGAGAGCTATATATAACGCGGCTTTCAGAGAGTTGATCAATAACTGATCAATTCGCGCTTTTGACTCGATGAATTGCCCGTTGGGCCTGATATTTCGCAGTCTTCAGGGCTTTTCCACAGCAGGCATTAAGTTACCCCCGATCTCTGTTGGTGCTTCTGTGGATAAGGTGTTTGCCATCCGCTGAAGGCCACGAATGGCGTGGCTTGCAGGTTGTTGATCAAAAAGCGATCAATGTGTTTTCAAAACCGTACTTCTGGATAAGTCACGGTTTTTCTTTGCAAATCAGTGGGATATTTTCCGAGTCATCCACAGTTGTCCCCATTTGCTGTGGGTGGGTGTGTGGATAACTTGTTTGCGGAAGGCTGGGAGGCTTGGTGGGTATGGGGTGTGGGGTGGTTGATCAGAAATTGTGCAATCTGGCTTTAGGGATGTGGTGTTTGTCAGGACGCCTTCGCGGGCAAGCCTTGCTCCTACAAGGGAACTCATTCCATTTGTAGGAGCAAGGCTTGCCCGCGAAGCTTTAGATCTTAGCCCTGTACAGGCACACCTTTGAGGTAAGGCGCAGGCTCGGCCCCAAGGTTGTTCAGCAAGCGCTCGCTGTACCAATCCACAAAATTCACCACACCAAACTCATAGGTCTTCGAATAAGGCCCAGGCTGATACGCCGTCGAGTTGATCCCGCGCTGGTTCTCCTCAGCCAGACGCCGATCCTGATCATTGGTCGCATCCCACACCTGACGCATGCGATCAACATCGTAATCCACACCCTCAACCGCATCCTTGTGCACGATCCACTTGGTGGTGACCATGGTTTCCTGCGCGCTGATCGGCCACACGGTGAAGACGATGATGTGGTCGCCCATGCAGTGGTTCCAGGAATGCGGCAGGTGCAGGATGCGCATCGAACCCAGATCCGGGTTCTTGATGCGGCCCATCAGTTTCGCGCAGCCCTGTTTGCCGTCGAGGGTCATCGACACGGTGCCTTTGAGCAGCGGCATGCGCACGATGCGGTTGCGCAGGCCGAAACTGGCGTGGGCGTAAGGAATCTTTTCGGCTTCCCAGGCTGCAGCGGAGGCGGCGACGTGATCCTTGAACGCCTGATCGGCGCGCGGGTCGGTGACGTCGTCCCATTCCAGCAGGGTTTTCAGCAGTTCCGGGTGCGACGCGTTGCAGTGGTAGCACTCGCGGTTGTTTTCCAGCACCAGTTTCCAGTTGGCTTTTTCCATCAAGGTGGTGGTGATCGCCACCTTGGTGTTCTCCATGTCGTACGGTTCCATGTAATGGTTCAGCGTCGACAGGAAGTCATCAATGGCCGGCGGATTCTCTGCCAGGCTGATAAAGATGTAGCCGCCGGCGGTTTTCACGTTCACCGGTTTGAGGCCGTACTGCTTCATGTCGAAGTCGGCGCCCATTTCGGTGCCGGCGAACAACAGGCGACCGTCCAGTTCGTACGTCCACTGGTGATAGTGGCAGACCAGTTTGGCGACCTTGCCCTTCTCGCTGGTGCACAGGCGCGAGCCACGGTGGCGGCAAACGTTGTGGAACGCATGCACTACGCCTTCAGCGCCACGAATGACGATGATCGGGTTCTTGCCGATCTGCAGCGTCAGGTAGTTGCCTTTGGCCGGGATCTCGCAGGTCATGCCGGCAATCAACCACTCTTTCTGGAAGATCTCCTGCATGTCGATATCGAAAAGGCGTTCATCGCTGTAGAACGGTTGTGGCAGCGAGAACGTGCGCTCGCGCTCCTGGAGCATTTGTGCGGTGGCCTTGCGTGCGGGTTCCAGCGGATCGCCCAGGCTGATTTTTGCGGTGACGTCCATCGATGTGATCCTCATGGCCCTCTACGTGGCCGGCGAATGTGGCTAATCAGGGGTGCTGCAAAGTGGCTACGCAAGGTGTAAAGAATCTGTCTTGGTGTTGGGGCGAGTGTGGGCCCGGCGCGGGGCGCAACCTTATCCATGGGCGACATGATGCAATCTGTTCCCGACGCGCAACCCCCGGTGGTTGGGGGCTGGTCGCGATAAGTATGCCGATGTCGCGGATAGGTAAACGGGCGGTTCGCGCTATACGCAGAATCGCCGACATGAGGCCGACAGTCGGCCGTGGAGAACAGCATGTCCAACAGCTTCCTGAATCCGGTCACCACCCAGACCTGGGCCAATGGCCGACACATCGTCCGTTGCGTCAAAGTCATCCAGGAAACCTGGGACGTGCGCACCTTCTGCTTTATGGCCGACCAGCCGATCCTGTTCTTCTTCAAGCCCGGGCAGTTCGTGACCCTGGAGCTGGAAATCGAAGGCCAGCCGATCATGCGTTCGTACACCATTTCCAGTTCGCCGTCGGTGCCGTACAGCTTTTCGGTGACGATCAAACGCGTGCCGGGCGGCAAGGTCTCGAACTGGTTGCACGACACGCTGCATGAAGGGCAGGAGTTGGCGGTGCACGGGCCGGTCGGGCTGTTCAACGCCATCGACTTCCCAAGCCCGAAAGTCCTCTATCTCAGCGGCGGCGTCGGCATTACGCCGTGCATGTCGATGGCGCGCTGGTTCTACGACACCAACGCCAACGTCGACATGACCTTTATCCACAGTGCGCGCTCGCCGAAAGACATCATTTACCACCGCGAGCTGGAACACATGGCGTCGCGGATCGACAACTTCAGCCTGCACCTGATTTGTGAGAAGCACGGCTTGGGTGAGCCGTGGGCCGGGTATCGCGGTTACCTGAACCACAAGATGCTGGAACTGATGGTGCCGGACTTCCTTGAGCGCGAAGTGTTCTGCTGCGGGCCGACGCCGTACATGAATGCGGTCAAGCGGTTGCTGGAAGTGGCTGGTTACGACATGTCGCGTTATCACGAGGAATCGTTCGGTGCCACGCCGCCCGAGGCCCGTGCCGATGCGGTGGAACAGGCGGAGCAAGCTGCGGATGCACCGGAAATCGATATCGCCGATCTGCATCAGGTCGAGTTCACCTCGTCCGGCAAGAGCATCCGTGTGGCACCGGGCGAGACCGTACATGCGGCGGCGGCCAAACTTGGGTTGATGATTCCGAAAGCCTGCGGGATGGGGATTTGCGGGACGTGCAAGGTGCTGAAGCTGGGTGGCGAGGTGGAGATGGAGCACAACGGTGGGATTACCGAGGACGACGAGGCCGAAGGGTTTATTTTGTCGTGCTGCAGTGTGCCTAAAGGTGATGTGCGTATCGAGTTTTAATGGGCGACGCCATTCCAATGTGGGAGCGGGCTTGCTCGCGAAAGCGCTGTGTCATTCAACGGTGATGTTGGCTGATTCGACGCCTTCGCGAGCAAGCCCGCTCCCACAGGGGTTATGCGTTTTAATCGATGAACAGGTCGGGCATCAGGGTTGTGGTGCTGCCCGGTTCAAAGCGGTAATGATCAAATTCAGTCACGCCGCTCTCGCGCAAAATTTCTTCATCGATCAATAGCCGCCCGGTGATCTGCCGATCGCGGCTATCCAGAATCACATGCGCCGCATCCGCCATGATCGCTGGCGTTCGCGCCTGCTTGAACGACTCCCGATTCCCCAGTTGAAACTCAATCGCCGCCGTGGCAATCATCGTCTGCGGCCATAACGAATTCACGCTGATTCCGTACGCGGCAAACTCCTCACTCATCCCCAGCGTCAGCATGCTCATGCCGTACTTGGTCACGGTGTACGGGCTGAACTGCGCGAACCATTTGTTCGCCAGATTCAGCGGTGGCGACAGATTGAGGATGTGCCCCGAGGATTTCTTCAGATAGGGCAGGGCGGCCTGGCTGCACAGCAGCACCGCGCGGGTGTTGATCTGGTGCATCAGGTCGAAGCGTTTGAGCTCGATGTGTTGCACACCAGTGAGTTTGATTGCCCCGGCGTTGTTCACCAGCGCATCGATGCCGCCGAAATGTTCGTTGGCCTGGGCGAGAGCCTGGCGCACGCCATCCTCATCACGCACATCCACCTGCAACGCCAACGCCTTGCCGCCCGCCGCTTCGACTTCAGCGGCGACGCTGTGGATGGTGCCGGGCAGTTTGGCGTGGGGTTCGGCGCTTTTCGCCGCAATCACGATATTTGCCCCGTCCCTCGCGGCACGCAGCGCAATCTCACGGCCAATGCCACGGCTGGCGCCGGTGATGAACAGGGTTTTGCCTTGTAACGACATGCCGATGCTCCTGCTTATTGTTATATGAGTGAAGGGCTCGACAGACAATGTAGACCAAGCAGATCAGGTAACGCTGTCTCCGCCATGATCGTTCCCACGCTCCGCGTGGGAATGCAGCCGTCGAGGCTCCGCGTCATAGCGGTGCTCAGCTTTACGTCTATGGTGAGGCTGGAACGCGGAGCGTCCCGAGAGGCATTCCCACGCGGAGCGTGGGAACGATCAGTGCGGAGGTCGGGCGGACTCAATTTGCTCGTTCCCATGCTCCGCGTGGGAATGCAGCCGGGACGCTCTGCGTCCCATCATTACCAGCACTGAGCCTTAATCAGCCCCGGCATTCCCGCGTAGTCTCTAGCGCTCGAATAACGCCAATGCTCCGGCAAGTCCACATACCCGCGTTTCACTGGATTGTCGTGGATGTATTCAAGCTTCTGACGCATCACCGATTCGCTGTAGACCATTTCTGCGTGTGAACCTTCCTGCCACAACTGGTAAACCCGATCCTGCTTATGCGCGCGCTGGCTAAAGCGCAAGCGTTGCAGAGCTTTGTCGGCACCTTTGCTTTGCAGATCATCGATGATTTGTCGCGCGGTGAAAGATTTGAATTGGCTGAGGCATTTACTCAGGTCGGGCGCCTGAGCGACGAAGTGAAGATGGTTTTCCAGAATCACGTAGCCGTACAGCTTCAAGTCATGGTGGGTCTGTTGATAACGCCAGCAGTTGAGCAGGTGGTCGACGATGTACGGGCGGATGAATAACGGCAACCACTCCATGATCGTGCAAGTCAGGAAATGCGGTTTGTCGGTTTCAGTAATGGTGTAGCGGCTGCGGCCCATGGGATTCTTCCTTGAATCTTGCGGTGCGACGGGAATGGAACGCGGAGCGTCCCGGGAGGCGTTTCCACGCAGAGCGTGGTAACGATCAGGGTGAGGCGGGTGGGATGATCGCGCTAGAAGAGAAGTCTGGTATTACGGTGGGAAAAGTCATCCTCGGCCGAAGATCGATCCCACGCTCTGCGTGGGAATGCAGCCATTGACGCTCTGCGTCATAGCGGTGTTTAGCGTCTGGGGATGGAACGCGGAGCGTCCCGGGAGGCGTTCCCACGCGGAGCGTGGGAACGATCAGTGCGCTGGCGTCAGGTCAGGCGGACATGACTTCGCGGATGTCGCGGGCGAGTTCGCGGACGCGTTCTTCTTCGGTGTCCCACGAGCACATGAAGCGTGCGCCGCCCTTGCCGATGAAGGTGTAGAAACGCCAGTTCTTCGCGGTCAGCGCGGCGATCGCCGGTTCCGACAATTGCAGGAACACGCCGTTGGCCTGCACCGGGAACATCAGTTCGACGCCGGGAATGTCGCTGACCAGTTCTGCGAGCAATTGCGCGCAGTGGTTGGCGTGGCGCGCGTATTTCAGCCATGCATCGGTTTCGAGGATGCCGACCCACGGGGCCGACAAGAAGCGCATTTTCGACGCCAACTGACCGGCCTGTTTGCAGCGATAGTCGAAGTCTTCCGCCAGTTTGTGGTTGAAGAACAGGATCGCTTCACCCACGGCCATGCCGTTTTTGGTGCCGCCAAAGCACAGCACATCGACACCGGCCTTCCAGGTCAGATCCGCTGGCGAGCAGCCGAGGAAGGCGCAGGCGTTGGAGAAGCGCGCGCCGTCCATGTGCAGGTGCAGGCCCAGTTCTTTGCAAGTGGCGCTGATGGCGCGAACTTCTTCCGGAGTGTAGACGCTGCCGACTTCGGTGGCTTGGGTCAGGGTGACCACGCGCGGTTTCGGGTAGTGGATGTCCTGGCGCTTGAGCGCGACTTCGCGGATCGACTGCGGGGTGATTTTGCCGTTTTCAGTGCCGGCGATCAGCAGTTTCGAGCCGTTGGAGAAGAATTCCGGGGCGCCGCATTCGTCGGTTTCGACGTGGGCGGTTTCCGAGCAGATCACGCTGTGGTAACTCTGGCACAGCGACGACAGGGCCAGCGAGTTGGCGGCGGTGCCGTTGAAGGCGAAGAACACTTCGCAGTCGGTTTCAAACAATTGGCGGAAATGGTCGGACGCGCGTGCGGTCCATTCATCGTCGCCGTAAGCGCGCTGGTGGCCGTGGTTGGCCTGTTCCATGGCAGCCCAGGCTTCAGGGCAGATACCGGAATAGTTGTCGCTGGCGAATTGTTGGCTCTTGTCGGTCATGGCCGGCTTCCGTGGTCGAGACTCTTGTGAAGGCTCGTGGTCAATGATGGTGCGCACTTTACCGAAGATCTTCCGGGGAGCACACGAGATGTCGCTGTCTGAACATTACAAGGATGCAGGCCGATTATGCACCTGAGAAAACGCGACGGCGCGCTGGATCTGCTCAAGTGGCTGGCGCTGCTGAGCATGTTGCTCGATCACCTGCGATATGTCGGGTTCTCCGCCGATTGGCTGTACGTGCCGGGACGATTGGCATTTCCGTGGTTTTGCCTGGCGATGGCGGCGAATCTTTCGCGCGATGGTTCGCGGAAGATGGAGTGGCGCTATCTGGGGTGGTTGTTGCTGTTCAGTGCGGTGAGTGAGATTCCGTATCGGTTGTACATTCCCGAGCCGGATACGTTGAATGTGATGCCTACGCTGGCGCTGGGCTTGCTGGTGGCGCGGGGGTGGCAGGATCCATCGGTGATGTCGCGATTGCTCGGTGTTGCTGCACTGGTGCTGGCGATGGTTTTCCCGGAGCGGCTGATGTTCGGGTTCTTCGGTGTTTTGTTGCCGCTGGCGATGCTGCTGGTGTTTCGTCGGCCGTGGTATTTCAGCCTGTTGCCGGGATTGGTATGCCTCGCAGCGAATCAATGGCAAGTGCTTTACTACTCGGCGAGGTTCGGCAGTAGCGTGGCCATTCTTGGGATTGCCGCGTGTCTGTTTGCGCCAGTGCTCGGAATGTTCCTGTTGCGACATGTGCGACATCTGCAGCCACCGCCAATGCGTCGCTGGGCTTACGCCCTTTATCCCGCGCATTTCCTCCTATTGCTCGCCGTCCGCCAGTTGCTCGCCTAACCCCTGTAGGAGCTGCCGAAGGCTGCGATCTTTTGATCTTGAAAATCAAAGTCAAAAGATCGCAGCCTTCGGCAGCTCCTACAGGGGGATGCATTCTTTGGGTCATTTCCAGCCATGTCGTAAACGCACCTTTGCGTGGCGTCCGCAGGCATTTGAGCTGTCTGCGCCGGTCATACCATCGGCATCAAAGGGCACTGCCGTGATTGCCAGTGCCTTACCGAGACGAATGGCGCACAGATGCCGCTGGGAGAGACGCGATGTTCAGCAAGCAAGACCAGATCCAGGGTTACGACGATGCACTGCTGGCGGCGATGAATGCCGAGGAGCAACGTCAGGAAGATCACATCGAGCTGATCGCGTCGGAGAACTACACCAGCAAACGCGTGATGGAAGCGCAAGGCAGCGGCCTGACCAACAAATACGCCGAAGGCTATCCGGGCAAGCGCTACTACGGTGGCTGCGAGCATGTGGATAAAGTCGAAGCACTGGCCATTGAACGCGCCAAGCAACTGTTCGGCGCCGATTACGCCAACGTCCAGCCGCACTCCGGTTCTTCGGCCAACAGTGCTGTGTACCTGGCGCTGATTCAGCCGGGCGACACCATCCTCGGCATGAGCCTCGCTCACGGCGGTCACCTGACCCACGGCGCCAAAGTGTCGTCCTCGGGCAAGCTCTACAACGCTGTGCAGTACGGCATCAACACCGACACCGGTTTGATCGATTACGACGAAGTGGAACGTCTCGCCGTCGAATCCAAGCCAAAAATGATCGTCGCCGGTTTCTCCGCTTACTCGAAGACCCTCGACTTCCCGCGCTTCCGTCAGATCGCTGACAAGGTTGGCGCGCTGCTCTTCGTCGACATGGCCCACGTCGCCGGCCTGGTTGCCGCCGGTCTGTACCCGAACCCGCTGCCGTACGCCGACGTGGTCACCACCACCACGCACAAAACCCTGCGCGGCCCACGTGGCGGGCTGATCCTGGCCAAGTCCAACGAAGAGATCGAGAAGAAGCTCAACGCCGCCGTATTCCCCGGCGCTCAGGGCGGCCCGCTGATGCACGTCATCGCCGGTAAAGCCGTGTGCTTCAAGGAAGCGCTGGAGCCGGGCTTCAAGGCTTATCAGCAACAAGTGATCGACAACGCTCAGGCGATGGCCAGCGTGTTTATCAAACGTGGCTACGATGTAGTGTCCGGCGGTACCGACAACCATTTGTTCCTGGTCAGCCTGATCCGTCAGGGCCTGACCGGTAAAGACGCCGACGCCGCCCTTGGCCGTGCGCACATCACCGTCAACAAGAACGCGGTGCCGAATGACCCGCAATCGCCGTTCGTGACCTCGGGCCTGCGCATCGGCACCCCGGCCGTCACTACGCGCGGTTTCAAGGTGACCCAGTGCGAAGTGTTGGCTGGCTGGATCTGCGACATCCTCGACAACCTCGGTGATGCCGATGTCGAGGCCAATGTTGCCCAGCAAGTGTCGGCCCTGTGCGCAGACTTCCCGGTTTATCGCTGAGTGTTCTGGAGTAACTGACTATGCAACGCTATTCGGGCTTCGGCCTCTTCAAACACTCCCTCAGCCACCACGAAAACTGGCAGCGCATGTGGCGCACGCCGACGCCGAAGAAAGTCTACGACGTGGTCATCGTCGGCGGCGGCGGGCACGGTCTGGCGACTGCCTACTACTTGGCGAAAGAGCACGGCATCACCAATGTCGCCGTGGTCGAAAAGGGCTGGCTGGGCGGCGGTAACACCGCGCGAAACACCACCATCGTTCGCTCCAACTACCTGTGGGACGAGTCGGCGCATCTTTACGAACACGCGATGAAATTGTGGGAAGGCCTGTCACAGGATCTGAACTACAACGTGATGTTCTCCCAGCGCGGCGTCTACAACCTGTGCCACACCCTGCAGGACATTCGTGATTCCGAGCGTCGGGTCAGCGCCAACCGCCTCAACGGCGTCGATGGCGAACTGCTCAACGCCAAACAAGTGGCTGACGAGATTCCGTACCTCGACTGCTCGAAGAACACCCGCTACCCAGTGATGGGCGCGACCGTTCAGCGTCGCGGCGGCGTCGCCCGTCACGATGCCGTGGCCTGGGGCTTTGCCCGTGCCGCCGACGCTCTTGGTGTGGACTTGATCCAGCAGACCGAAGTGATCGGTTTCCGCAAGGAAAACGGCGTGTGCATCGGTGTTGAAACCAACAAGGGTTTCATCGGTGCCAAGCGCGTCGGCGTGGTCACCGCCGGTAACTCCGGGCACATGGCCAAGCTCGCCGGTTTCCGTCTGCCGATCGAATCCCACCCGCTGCAAGCGCTGGTGTCCGAGCCGATCAAGCCGATTATCGACAGCGTGATCATGTCCAACGCCGTGCACGGTTACATCAGCCAGTCCGACAAGGGCGACCTGGTGATCGGCGCCGGTATCGACGGCTACAACGGCTACGGCCAGCGCGGTTCGTACCCGGTGATCGAGCACACCATTCAGGCCATCGTCGAGATGTTCCCGGTGTTATCGCGCGTACGCATGAACCGCCAGTGGGGCGGCATCGTCGACACCACCCCGGACGCTTGCCCGATCATTTCGAAAACCCCGGTACCGAACATGTTCTTCAACTGCGGTTGGGGCACCGGTGGCTTCAAGGCAACGCCTGGCTCGGGCAACGTGTTTGCCGCGAGTCTGGCCAAGGGTGAAATGCACCCGTTGGCCGCACCTTTCTCCATCGACCGTTTCCACAACGGTGCGTTGATCGATGAACACGGCGCTGCTGCGGTTGCCCACTAACAGGAGAAATCCCCATGTTGCATATCTTCTGTCCTCACTGCGGCGAACTGCGCTCCGAAGAGGAATTCCACGCATCCGGTCAGGCGCACATTCCGCGCCCGCTCGACCCTGGCGCCTGCACCGACGAGGAGTGGGGCGACTACATGTTCTTCCGCGATAACCCGCGCGGTCTGCACCACGAGTTGTGGGATCACGTCGCCGGTTGCCGCCAGTACTTCAACGTCACCCGCGACACCGTGACCTACGAGATTCTCGAAACCTACAAGATCGGCACCAAGCCGCAATTCACCGACAAGGCTGATTCGGCGAAAACAGCCACGACGGCGCTGGGAGAGAAGGTATGAGCCAGACCAATCGCCTGTCCAACGGTGGACGGATCGACCGCAACAAAGTGCTGAGCTTCACCTTCAACGGTCAGAGCTACAAAGGCTTCGAGGGTGACTCGCTGGCCGCCGCGCTGATCGCCAACGGCGTCGACATCATTGGCCGCAGCTTCAAGTATTCGCGTCCTCGCGGTATCTTCGCTGCCGGTGCCGAAGAGCCGAATGCGGTGCTGCAGATCGGCGCGACCGAAGCCACGCAAATCCCCAACGTGCGCGCCACGCAACAGGCGCTGTATCAAGGTTTGGTCGCGACCAGCACCAACGGCTGGCCGAGCGTCAACAACGACATGATGGGCATTCTCGGCAAGGTCGGCGGCAAGCTGATGCCGCCGGGTTTCTACTACAAAACCTTCATGTACCCGCAATCGTTCTGGATGACTTACGAGAAGTACATCCGCAAGGCTGCCGGTCTGGGCCGCTCGCCGACCGAAGTTGATCCGGACACCTACGACTACATGAACCAGCACTGCGACGTGCTGATCGTCGGCGCTGGCCCGGCCGGTCTCGCCGCTGCCTTGGCCGCGGCGCGCAGCGGTGCCCGAGTGATTCTGGCCGATGAGCAGGAAGAGTTCGGCGGCAGCCTGCTCGACTCGCGTGAAAGCCTCGACGGCAAACCGGCGATGGAATGGGTCGCCAGCGTCATCACCGAATTGAAGAACACCCCGGACGTGCTGCTGTTGCCGCGCGCCACGGTCAACGGTTACCACGACCACAACTTCCTGACCATTCACGAACGCCTTACCGATCACCTCGGTGACCGCGCGCCGATCGGTCAGGTGCGTCAGCGTATTCACCGGGTTCGCGCCAAGCGTGTGGTGCTGGCGACCGGTGCCTGCGAGCGTCCGCTGGTTTACGGCAACAACGATGTGCCGGGCAACATGCTCGCTGGTGCGGTGTCGACTTACGTGCGCCGTTATGGCGTGGCGCCGGGCAAGAAACTGGTGCTGTCGACCAACAACGATCACGCCTATCGCGTGGCGCTGGACTGGCTCGACGCCAGTCTGCAAGTGGTCGCCATCGCCGATGCGCGCAGCAATCCGCGTGGTGCATTGGTGGAAGAAGCACGCGCCAAAGGCATTCGGATTCTCACTGGCAGCGCCGTGATCGAGGCCCGTGGCAGCAAGCGCGTCACCGCTGCTCGCGTTGCTGCGATCGATGTCAAAGCGCACGCCGTGACCAGTCCGGGCGAGTGGCTCGATTGCGATGTAGTTGCCAGTTCCGGCGGTTACAGCCCGGTCGTTCACCTGGCTTCGCACCTCGGTGGCAAGCCGACCTGGCGTGAAGACATCCTCGGTTTCGTACCGGGCGAAGCACCGCAGAAACGCGTGTGCGTCGGTGGCATCAACGGTGTTTACGGTCTCGGCGATTCGCTGGCTGACGGTTTTGAAGGTGGCGTGCGCGCTGCCAGTGAAGCCGGTTTCGCTGCGGTCGAAGGCACTTTACCGAAAGCTCTCAGCCGTCATGAAGAACCGACGCTGGCGCTGTTTCAGGTGCCACATGAAAAGAACACCGCACGGGCGCCGAAGCAATTCGTCGACCTGCAGAACGACGTCACCGCTGCAGCGATTGAGCTGGCAACTCGCGAAGGTTTTGAGTCGGTCGAGCACGTCAAACGCTACACCGCGCTGGGCTTCGGCACCGATCAGGGCAAACTCGGCAACGTCAACGGTCTGGCCATCGCGGCCCGTTCGCTGAACGTGACCATCCCGCAGATGGGCACCACGATGTTCCGCCCGAACTACACGCCGGTAACTTTCGGCGCCGTGGCCGGTCGTCACTGTGGGCACATCTTCGAGCCGGTGCGTCACACCGCGCTGCATGCCTGGCATGTGAAAAATGGCGCAGAGTTTGAAGACGTCGGTCAGTGGAAGCGTCCATGGTACTTCCCGAAAAACGGTGAAGACCTGCACACCGCCGTGAAGCGCGAATGCAAAGCCGTGCGCGACAGCGTCGGCCTGCTCGACGCCTCGACCCTCGGCAAGATCGACATCCAGGGTCCGGATGCCCGCGAGTTTCTTAACCGCGTGTACACCAACGCCTGGACCAAGCTCGACGTGGGCAAGGCTCGCTACGGTTTGATGTGCAAAGAAGACGGCATGGTCTTCGACGACGGTGTCACGGCGTGCCTGGCCGACAACCATTTCGTCATGACCACCACCACTGGCGGCGCGGCTCGCGTGCTGCAGTGGCTGGAGCTTTACCACCAGACCGAATGGCCGGACATGAAGGTTTACTTCACCTCCGTCACCGACCACTGGGCGACCATGACCCTGTCCGGGCCGAACAGTCGCCAGCTGCTCAGCGCCGTGACCGACATTGATCTGAGCAACGAAGCGTTCCCGTTCATGACCTGGAAAGAAGGTCTGGTCGGCGGCGTGCCGGCGCGGGTGTTCCGCATTTCGTTCACCGGTGAGCTGTCGTACGAAGTCAACGTCCAGGCCGACTATGCGATGGGCGTGCTGGAGAAAATCGTCGAGGCCGGCAAGCAGTACAACCTGACCCCGTACGGCACTGAAACCATGCACGTGCTGCGTGCCGAGAAGGGTTTCATCATCGTTGGTCAGGACACTGACGGTTCGATGACCCCGGACGACTTGAACATGGGCTGGTGCGTGGGTCGCACCAAACCGTTCTCGTGGATCGGCCAGCGTGGGATGAACCGTGAAGACTGCGTGAAAGATCAGCGTAAGCAACTGGTCGGTCTGAAGCCGATCGATCCGAACGTGTGGTTGCCGGAAGGTGCGCAGTTAGTGTTCAACACCAAGCAGGCGATCCCTATGACCATGGTTGGCCACGTGACTTCCAGTTACGCGCACAACTCCCTCGGTTATTCGTTTGCCATGGGTGTGGTCAAGGGCGGTCTGAAGCGCCTCGGTGAGCGGGTGTTTGCACCGCTGGCCGATGGCAGCGTGATCGAGGCGGAAATCGTTTCTTCGGTGTTCTTCGATCCGAAGGGTGATCGGCAGAACATCTGACACTGATCGTTCCCACGCTCTGCGTGGGAATGCATCCCGGGACGCTCTGCGTCCCAAGAGCGGACGCAGAGCGTCCATGGCGGCATTCCCACGCAGAGCGTGGGAACGATCAAGAATTCAGGAAGGTGCTTTATGACCACAGCCAACGTGTACCAACAACGCCCGACCACCGGGGCCAAGGCCGAGTCGTCGCTGCACCATGCCGACCTCGCCAGCCTGGTCGGCAAGGGCCGCAAAAACGCCGGCGTAATCGTGCGTGAAAAGAAACTCCTCGGTCACCTGACCATCCGTGGCGATGGCCACGATGCCGCGTTCGCCGCCGGTGTCCACAAGGCCCTGGGCATCGAACTGCCCGGCGCGCTGAGCGTCATCGTCAAAGGTGAAACCAGCCTGCAATGGATGGGCCCGGACGAGTGGCTGCTGATCGTCCCGAGCGGCGAAGAGTTCGCCGCCGAACAGAAACTGCGTGAAGCGCTGGGCGATCTGCACGTTGCGATCGTCAACGTCAGCGGCGGCCAGCAAGTGCTCGAACTGAGCGGGCCGAACGTGCGTCAGGTGCTGATGAAGTCGACCAGCTACGACGTGCACCCGAATAATTTTCCGGTGGGTAAAGCGGTGGGCACGGTGTTCGCCAAGTCGCAGCTGATGATTCGGCATACGGCTGAGGACACTTGGGAACTGCTGATTCGTCGCAGTTTTTCGGATTACTGGTGGTTGTGGTTGCAGGATGCTTCGGCTGAGTACGGGTTGAGCGTTCAGGCCTGATAGATCAAGAGCCACCCCCTCACCCCAGCCCTCTCCCCCAGGGGGGAGAGGGGGAAAGGGAGCCGATCTCGGGTGTTTTTGCGATCTGCAGTCACCTTCATATTTTCAGGTCGGCGTAGCTCGAAAGAACACCTCGGTCAGTCCCCTCTCCCTCTGGGAGAGGGCTAGGGTGAGGGAAAAACCTGACACCCCGCATAAGAACAGGAGTCACCGCACCATGAGCCGCGCCCCAGACACATGGATTCTGACCGCCGACTGCCCCAGCGTCCTCGGCACCGTGGACGCGGTCACGCGTTTTCTGTTCGAGCAGGGTTGCTACGTCACCGAGCACCACTCGTTCGATGACCGCCTCTCCGGGCGTTTTTTCATCCGCGTGGAATTCCGCCAGCCCGACGGCTTCGACGAGCAATCCTTCCGCGCCGGCTTAGCCGAACGCGGCCAGGCCTTCGGCATGATCTTCGAGCTGACCGCGCCGAACTACCGGCCAAAAGTGGTGATCATGGTTTCCAAGGCCGATCACTGCCTCAACGACTTGCTCTACCGCCAGCGCATCGGCCAGTTGTCGATGGACGTTGCTGCCGTCGTCTCCAACCACCCGGATTTGAAACCGCTGGCCGACTGGCACCAGATTCCCTACTACCATTTCCCCCTCGACCCCAACGACAAGCCGTCGCAGGAGCGTCAGGTGTGGCAGGTGATCGAAGAATCCGGCGCCGAACTGGTGATCCTCGCCCGCTACATGCAGGTGCTGTCGCCGGAGTTGTGCCGCAAGCTCGATGGCAAGGCAATCAACATTCATCACTCGCTGCTGCCGGGTTTCAAGGGCGCCAAGCCGTATCACCAGGCTTATAACAAAGGCGTGAAACTGGTCGGCGCGACGGCGCATTACATCAATAACGATCTGGATGAAGGGCCGATCATTGCCCAGGGTGTCGAGGCGGTGGATCACAGTCATTACCCTGAGGATCTGATCGCCAAGGGGCGCGATATTGAAGGCCTGACCTTGGCGCGGGCAGTGGGGTATCACATTGAGCGGAGGGTGTTTCTCAACGCCAATCGCACGGTCGTTCTTTAAATTTTGGGGCTGCTTCGCAACCCATCGCGGGCAAGCCTTGCTCCTACAAGTGAGCACCTGTAGGAGCAAGGCTTGCCCGCGAAGACGTCCCCACAAGCAACACAAGAAACAGCATCTGTACCCGAGCACTTAACGCGCTGCCTGCCTGGGCAACGCGGTTCCATAAAAACAACAGCGAGGTGAAAGCATGTCTGGCAATCGTGGTGTGGTGTATCTCGGCGCGGGCAAGGTCGAAGTACAGAAAATCGACTATCCGAAAATGCAGGACCCGCGCGGTCGCAAGATCGAGCACGGGGTCATTCTCAAAGTGGTTTCCACCAACATCTGCGGCTCCGACCAACACATGGTGCGCGGCCGTACCACGGCGCAGACCGGTCTGGTGCTGGGCCACGAGATCACTGGCGAGGTGATCGAAAAAGGCTCCGACGTCGAAAACCTGAAAATCGGTGATCTGGTCTCCGTACCGTTCAACGTTGCCTGCGGGCGCTGCCGTTCCTGCAAAGAGCAACACACCGGCGTCTGCCTGACCGTGAACCCGGCCCGTGCCGGCGGCGCTTACGGTTACGTCGACATGGGCGACTGGACCGGCGGCCAGGCCGAATACGTGCTGGTGCCGTACGCCGACTTCAACCTGCTGAAACTGCCGGATCGCGACAAGGCCATGGAGAAAATCCGCGACCTGACCTGCCTCTCCGACATTCTCCCGACCGGTTATCACGGCGCCGTTACTGCCGGCGTTGGTCCGGGCAGCACCGTTTACATCGCTGGCGCTGGCCCGGTCGGTCTGGCCGCTGCCGCTTCTGCACGTCTGCTCGGTGCTGCGGTGGTGATCATCGGCGACGTCAACACCATCCGTTTGGCCCACGCCAAGGCGCAAGGTTTTGAAATCGTCGACCTGTCGAAAGACGCGCCGCTGCACGAACAAATCGCCGCGCTGCTCGGCGAGCCGGAAGTGGATTGCGCGGTGGACTGCGTCGGTTTCGAAGCACGCGGTCATGGCCATGACGGCGCGAAATCGGAAGCACCGGCCACCGTGCTCAACTCGCTGATGGGCGTGGTGCGTGTTGCCGGCAAAATCGGTATTCCGGGCCTGTACGTCACCGAGGATCCGGGTGCCGTCGACGCCGCCGCGAAAATGGGCAGCCTGAGCATCCGTTTCGGTCTGGGCTGGGCGAAATCCCACAGCTTCCACACCGGGCAAACCCCAGTGATGAAGTACAACCGCCAACTGATGCAAGCGATCATGTGGGATCGCATCAACATTGCCGAAGTGGTGGGTGTGCAGGTGATCAGCCTGGATCAGGCGCCGGAAGGGTACGGCGAGTTCGATGCGGGCGTGCCGAAGAAGTTTGTGATTGATCCGCATAAGTTGTTTAGTGCGGCGTAGGGCTTAAGCGCAATTCAAAACGGCGACCTCAAGGTTGCCGTTTTTTGTTGGAAGGCAAGGTCAGAAGTTACCCTCACCCCAGCCCTCTCCCGGAGGGAGAGGGGGCCGACCGAGGTGTTCTAAGTTTTGCATCGACCTGAGGAATCCAGTCGATTATGGATTCAGCAGAAATCTTTCACGTCGGCGTATTGCGTCAATATCCCCCAATCAGTCCCCTCTCCCTCCGGGAGAGGGCTAGGGTGAGGGGCTTTGCTTTACAGTGCCGCCAACGCCCCTTGATACAGCACCGGCCCAGTCGGCTGCCCGGTCGGCGAACCACCCTTAGGCTCCAGACTCACCGCCAACGCAATCGGCTGCCCGATCAAAACCTTCTGCGCCTCGCTCAACTCAACCTTGCCTTTACCCCCCGCCGGAATCACCCCCAGCGAAATCGGTTTGCCATCCGCCGGAATCGCCCACAGTTCCAGACTGCGATCCGCTTCAACCGCCGCCAGCGTCAGCGGCTCGACCTGCAGATAATCTTCATGCGCCTCGACTTTCAGCGCCGGTTGCGCATTGGCCGTCAACAGCGTCGCGGTGTAGCGAGCATCATCACGGTTGTACAGCGAACCGAGGAACACCAGCACAACAATTGAACAGGCCGCCGCCATAACGCGAAGCCAGTTCCAGAACGGACGTTTCTCTGGCACATGCAGCACTTGCGGTTCGATGCGCGCGGTAATGCCTTGCCACACTCGATCGGGCACCGGATGTTCCGGCAGGGATTCGGTAAGGCTCACCAGCGTTTCCTGCCATTGCGCGACTTCCGCTCGCAACGCCGCGTCGTCCAGCAGCAACTGCTCAAACCGTCGCCGCGCAGGCGCCGACATCAGACCGATCGCGTAATCCGCCGCCAGGGCGCGGCGCAGGGCAGGGGTCTGGTAGTTCATGATTCAAGGCACCGGCGCAGGCGTTCCATGCCTCGGCGGATCCACGATTTCACCGAGCCCAGCGGCGCGGCCAAATGTTCGGCGAGTTCCGAGCAGGACAAGCCGTGAAAGTAGGCGACGGTGATCGATTGGCGCTGCATGCCTTCGAGGGTTTCCAGGCAGCGATTGAGGGCGTGAGCCTCACGGGCGCTGCTCAATTGATCGTGGGCCGAGGGGCTTTCGTCCTGCAGGGCGTCCTGTTCGAGGTCGGTCAGCGGCCGGTCGCGGTGTTTGCGCAACTGGTCGATGGCCTGATTGCGGGTGATGTTGATCATCCAGGTCATCGGCGCCGACAGATGCGATTCGTAGCGCGAGGCGTTGTTCCAGATCCGTACGAAGGCTTCCTGCAACACTTCTTCGGCCAGATCCGGGCGACCCATGAAACGCAGGGCCACGCCGTGCAGGCGCGGGCCGACGCTGCGGTACAAGGTTTCGAAGGCGCGCCGATCACCCAGTGAACACTGGGCCAACAGCTGCCTCAGCTGATCGGTCTCGGCGGTGGAAATAACGACTCTCCAGGCAATGGATGGGCGACGAGGGCTAGACTCGGGCTGTTCACAGGCTAGTTCAGCGACAGCGGTTGTGCCATTCATCGCGACAATTCCAGGGTTTCACGATTCATATACGTGAGACGGGGGAAAATGGATGCTCTGCACCGGAACATGCCGGCGTATCCTCGGTCAAACCGGCAGTTTCGCTGCCCATTGACGGGTAGTTTTCACAGCGCAAGAGGATGTCTGAATGAAGATTTCACGCGGTTTTGCCTTGGCATCACTCATGACCCTGGCGGCGAGCCCGGCCTTTGCCGGTTTCAGTCTGGACGACGTCACCAAGGCCGCTGCAAGCATGCAGGGCGGCAACGCTGCCACTGCCGCAGCGCCGACCTCGGAAACGGCCGGTTTGCTGCAAGCCGTCACCGGTCTGGGGGTTACGCCACAACAAGCCGTTGGCGGCACCAGTGCCATGTTGGGTCTGGCCAAGAACCAATTGAGCAGCACTGATTATTCGCAGTTGGCCAAAGAAGTGCCGGGCATCGACAAGCTGTCGGGCGGTAGCGGCAACCTGGCGGCGTTGAGCGGGTTGCTGGGTCAGTCCGGCAAATCCGCCGGTCTGGAAAATGCCTTGGGTAACGTCAAGGACACCAATGACCTGAACAACGCCTTTGGTGCGTTGGGCATGGACAGCGGCATGGTCGGCCAGTTTGCCCCGGTACTGCTCAAGTACCTGGGTGACCAAGGCGTCGGCGGTTCGCTGCTGACCAGCCTAGGCAGCATCTGGGGCGTCGGCGCCGGTAGCTGAGTCAGCGCCGCTCGTCGCGCAGTTCGGCGATGCGCTGATCCTTCTCGTTCCAGAGCTGGTTGACCCAGCTCTGGACGGTCTGGCGAAACGCCGGATCATTTTCGTAATCGCCCTGCCACAGCGCCGGGTCGAGTTCGCGGGTCTTGATGTCGATGATGACTCTCGGCACGTTGCCGCTGATCAAATCCCAGAATCCTGGAATCCGTGCCTGTGGATAAACCACCGTCACGTCGAGGATGGCATCCAGCTGTTCACCCATCGCCGCCAACACAAACGCCACGCCGCCCGCCTTGGGTTTGAGCAAGTGGTTGAACGGTGATTGTTGTTCGGCGCTTTTCGCCGCTGTATAGCGCGTGCCTTCCAGATAATTCACCACGGTCACTGGCTGACGCTTGAACAGCTCGCAGGCCTGTTTGGTGATTTCCAGATCCTTGCCCGCCAGCTCCGGGTTCTTCGCCAGAAACGCCTTGGTGTAGCGCTTCATGAACGGGTAATCCAGCGCCCACCACGCCAGCCCCAGAAACGGCACCCAGATCAGCTCTTTCTTGAGGAAGAATTTGAAGAACGGCGTGCGCCGGTTCAGCGTCTGGATCAGCGCCGGAATGTCGACCCACGATTGGTGGTTGCTGATCACCAGATACGACGTGTCGCCGCGCAGGCCTTCGCCGCCGCGAATGTCCCATTCGGTGGGAATGCACAGGCGGAAAATCAGCTTGTCGATTTCAGCCCAGGTCTCGGCGATCCACATCACCGCCCCCGACGCATAGTCGCGCCAGCGGCCCGGCGCGACCAGTTTGAGCAGGGCAAACACCAGCAACGGCCCGATCAGGATCAGGGTGTTGAGCAACAGCAGCAGGGTGACGAAACAGCCGGTGAGCAGGCGGCGCATAAGCAACTCTATGACGTGGGTTGGGCGCGTCATGATAAGCAGCTTCGCGCGGCAGGCCAAATCGGCGCTGACGAATGTTTCACTTTATTCGCGTTAACCTGATCGTTCCCACGCTCTGCGTGGTAACGCCGCCCGGGACGCTCCGCGTCCCTGTGACGCAGAGCGTCACTGGATGCATGCCCACGCAGAGCGTGGGAACGATCAAGCGCGCAACGGTCTAAAATCCCGTTGCCCAACTCCCCAAGGAAGCCCCTTACGTGAAATCCCTCCTTGCACTGTTTGCCCTCGTCGCCCTGCCGGTCATGGCCGCCGAGCCGACCCTGTACGGCCGCTACGAATACATCGCGCTGCCGGAAATCGGCGGTGAAGTGCTCAAGGCCAAGATGGACACCGGCGCGCTGACCGCCTCGCTGTCGGCCAAGGACATCGAAACCTTCACCCGCGACGGCGAAGACTGGGTGCGCTTCCGCCTCGGCACCAAAGACGCCAGCAACAAAGTCTACGAACACAAAGTCGCACGGATCAGCAAGATCAAGAGCCGCTCGGATGAAGAGGACGAGGGTGAAAGCACCGAAGTCGCCAAACGCCCGGTGGTCGATCTGGAGCTGTGCCTGGGCGACGTCAAGCGTACCGTTGAGGTCAACCTGACCGACCGCAGCAACTTCAATTACCCGTTGCTGATCGGTGCCAAAGCCTTGCGTGAATTCGGCGCTGCTGTAAACCCGGCACGTCGCTTCACCGCCGACAAACCTGACTGCTGAGCCAAGTGGTCTCATTGACGTGACGTCAGGCTTGGGGCACCGTTCGCGCACTCAACCACGGGCTCGGACGCCATGCCTCATATCCTGATTGTCGAAGACGAAGCGGCGATTGCCGACACGCTGATTTTCGCCCTGCAAGGCGAGGGTTTTGGCACCACGTGGCTGAGCCTCGGCGCGGCGGCGCTGGAACATCAGCGGCAGACGCCGGCCGACCTGATCATCCTCGACATCGGCCTGCCGGACATCAGCGGCTTCGAAACCTGCAAACAGCTGCGACGTTTCAGCGAAGTGCCGGTGCTGTTCCTCAGCGCTCGCGATGCCGAGATTGATCGCGTGGTCGGGCTGGAGATCGGCGCCGACGACTATGTGGTCAAACCGTTCAGCCCTCGGGAAGTGGCGGCACGGGTCAAAGCCATCCTCAAACGCATGGCGCCGCGCCCGCCGATTGAAGCCACCTCGGCGTTATTTCGTATCGATCCCGAGCGCGTACAAATCATCTATCGCGGCCAGACGTTAAGCCTGACCCGCCACGAATTCCGTCTGCTGCAATGCCTGCTCGAACAACCCGAACGGGTGTTCAGCCGCGAGCAATTGCTCGATGCGCTGGGCGTCGCGGCCGATGCCGGTTACGAACGCAGCATCGACAGCCATATCAAAAGCGTACGCGCCAAACTGCGGCTGGTGCGCGCCGACGCCGAACCGATCCAGACCCATCGCGGCCTCGGTTACAGCTACAGCCCGGGGCACAGCTGATGTCGTTGGGGCTGCGGATTTTTCTGGTGTACGTGCTGTTTATCGGCCTGACCGGTTATTTCGTGCTCAACACGGTGATGGAAGAAATTCGCCCCGGCGTGCGCCAGTCCACCGAAGAAACCCTGGTGGATACCGCGAATCTGATGGCGGAAATACTTCGTGACGATTTCAAGGCCGGCACCCTCAGCGAAAATCGCTGGCCCGAATTGCTCCGCGCTTATGGTGATCGCCAGCCGCAAGCGACGATCTGGGGCTTGCCGAAAAATCAGGTCAATCACCGTATCTATGTAACCGACGCCAAAGGCATCGTTTTACTCGATTCCAGCGGCGTTGCGGTGGGTCAGGATTACTCGCGCTGGAACGACGTCTACCTGACCTTGCGCGGAGAATACGGCGCGCGTTCGACCCGCAGCGATCCGAACGACGCGAGCTCGTCGGTGATGCACGTCGGTGCGCCGATCCGCGATAACGGCAAGATCATCGGCGTGGTCACCGTGGCCAAACCCAACAGCTCATTGCAGCCTTACGTTGATCGCACCGAGCGACGTTTGCTGTTTTACGGCGCCGGTTTGATCGGCCTCGGTCTGCTGTTCGGCGCGTTGCTGTCGTGGTGGCTGAGTCGCGCGCTGCACCGCTTGACCGGTTATGCCCAAGCCGTGAGCGAAGGGCGCCGTGTTGAAGTACCGCACTATCGCGGTGGCGAACTGGAGCAACTCGCCACCGCCGTGGAACAGATGCGCACGCAACTGGAAGGCAAGGCCTACGTCGAGCGTTACGTGCATACGTTGACCCATGAACTGAAAAGTCCATTGGCGGCGATTCGTGGCGCGGCGGAATTGCTGCAAGGCGACATGCCGCCGATCCAGCGCCTGCGCTTTGTCGGCAACATCGACAGCGAAAGTGCGCGGATGCAGCAGCTGATCGAGCGGTTGTTGAACCTGGCGCAGGTCGAACAACGGCAAGGCCTGGAAGAGCGGGTTGCGGTGCCGTTGGCGGTGTTGGTGGATGAACTGTTGCAGGCGCAGGCGGCGCGGATTGAAGGGAAGCAGTTGCGAATCGAGCAGACGATTGCGGCGGATCTGTTGTTGATGGGCGAGCCGTTTCTGTTGCGTCAGGCGCTGGGTAATCTGTTGGAGAATGCGCTGGATTTCACCCCGAAGCAGGGGCTTTTGCGTTTCAGTGCCGAGCGGGTTGGTGAGCAGATTGAATTTCGTTTGTTCAATGAAACAGCGGCGATTCCCGGTTACGCGCTGCCGCGATTGACCGAGCGTTTTTACTCGCTGCCGCGCCCGGACAGCGGCCGCAAGAGCACGGGGCTTGGGCTTAATTTTGTTGAAGAAGTGGTGAAGTTGCATGGTGGTTCGATGCTGATTCGCAATGTCGAAAATGGTGTGGAAGTGACATTGCGCTTGTCCTGAAATTATCAAAAGATCGCAGCCTTCGGCAGCTCCTACATGGATTGTATATATCCGTAGGAGCTGCCGAAGGCTGCGATCTTTTGATCTTTCCACACAATCTCCATATTCCCCCCACAAAACCCCCACACCC
>NZ_CACSJY010000035.1:0-64354 GCF_902706155.1 Pseudomonas sp. 18058 | reverse complement strand
GCTGATGACCGAGTTGCCGATGACTTTCAGGGTGCCACTCGCGGCGTTGTAGATACCACCTGCCGCGTTGGCACCGACGCCGCCGACTTTGTCCCAGCCGGAACCACCGCCGCCGCCACCAATGGACAGCGTGCCGTTGCTGGCCGAACCGCCGTTGCCGCCATGGCTGTAACCGGCTCCGGCGCTGCCGCCGTTGCCGCCGACGCCACCGGTGCTGGTGCCGCCACGGCCACCCATGTCGGTCGGACTGTAACCACCGCCATAACCACCGGCATTGGCACCGCCCGCGCCGCCGGCATAGGTGCCGGTGCCCGGGCCAGAAGTACCGCCATGGCCACCGGTCTGGCCACCGATACCCGCACCGCCGCCACCGCCACCGCCGACATAGCCGCCGGTCACACCACCGCCACCACCACCGCCGGAGGCGGCGTTGGCAGTCACCGTCACGTTGTTCAGGGTCAGAGTCCCGGCGTTGAAAATGCCGCCGCCCATGGCCCCCGCAGCGGCTGAGCCACCATTACCACCGTTGCCCGCCACCAGGCCTTTGGTGATCACCAGCCCGTCGAGGGTCACGGTGTTGCCGGAGGTCACTTCCACCACGCGAGTCTTGTACTGACCGTCGAGGGTCACGTCGGCGACGCCGTCGTTGTTCAGGTCGCCATCGACGGTGATGCTCTTGTTGATCAGCAATTCAGAGGTGAGCTGGACGGTCATGCCGGAACTGAACGTGACGATGTCACCGTTCTGCGCCGACGCCAGCGCCGCACGCAACGAGCCGACGCCCGAGTTGAGATTGTTGGTCGCCGTCCACGTGGCCAGTCCCCACTGGTATTCGCTCATGGCTTTGCTCGACAGCACATTGGCGCTCTCGATGGTGCCGGTGGCGATCTCCAGATCCCAGTCGCCACCCACGCCGGTGCGGTTGTTCGATGCCGCCACATCACGCCCGGTCAACTGCGCCAGCGAGTCGACGAAACTCAAGCCGCGATCGCCCTCGGCGGTGTAGCAACCGTAGATCAGGATGTCGCCGCCGACGTTCATGTCCTTGCCGATCTCGCCAAGAATCGCGCTGCGTTGCGCGACGTTGTCGGCGGACAGATAGCTGTTGCCCAGCCACAAATCACCGGCATTGCCGTGGGCAATGATCTGCACCGAACTGACACCGTGATGTTGATCAAGGTAATCGGCGATCTGCTGCAGGCCGTCCTTGGTAGCGTCGAGCTTGACCACTTGCGTGCCGGGCGCGATCCCTTGCAGCAGGGCGTCAGCATCCTTCACTCGTGAGTCGACGAAGACCACGCTCTGGCCCGGTACGGCAACAGGACTGGCGGCGGGTGCGGCGTCAGCCTGGCCATGGGTGTCTTTGCTCGCGACCGGGTGATCGGCCGTCGGCGCCTTGGCCGCATCGGCAGCGGTAGGGGCATGGCTATCCGCCTGCGCGGCCGTGTCGGCCACGGTGGCGGCGACGGCACCGTCGAACAGCATGCGCGGCTCCAGCGACATGATCAGCGGCGAGGCCAGCGGACGCTGACCTGCGGTAGCCTGAGACTTGACCTTTGCCCCACCAAAAAGGGTCCACCACATGTTGCTCACCCGAACTCGAACGAAGGTACGTGACGCATCAATGAAAAACGCCGCGATCAACTGATCGCGGCGTCGGACTTCATACGAATGACATTGGCGGCGCTGGCTGAGCCATCGAGCCAAAAAGACAAATCGGCGTATTGCTTGAACAGATCCGGCGGCAGAATCGTGCGCCGTGATTGCAAGGCAACCTTGGGTTTGACCGTGTGCAGGCCGGCCAGGCCAAGGCCCTGGTCGAACGCTGGCGCGTCATAGGCCAAGTGTTCGAAATCGTGCTCGAACCACGGCTCGCCAATAAAGTCGTAGACCAGTCGCAGCACCCGTTCCGGGGCCTGGCTGAGCAGGTCGTAATCGACGATCAGCAACGATTCGGCATGCTCGCCGTAATAGGCTTCCTTGAGCGCCGCCCAAGCAAAACCCACCAGGCGGTTGCGCTGGGCGAGGGTTTCGCAACGGCTGTAGACGGTGTTGCGTTCGGCAGCGTCGCTGAACAGTTTGGTGTTTTCGTAGGGATTGGCGCGATACAGGCGTTCGAGGCTGTCCATCACCCAAGCCACGTTGCGCACGCAGGCAATGACTTTGGCCTGAGGAAACAGATCGCGGATCGCTGGCAGACGCGAGCTCCACTGCCGGTTGGTGTCGAACACCAACGGTTTGTCGGCCTTGTCGGCATAGAAGGATTCGAACAGACCACGCAGCAGGCGCCGACGCATGGCAGTGTCGATCACCGCGCCGTACTCACTGCCGGCGCTGCATTGTTCGAGGACACTGGAAAACAGCGAACCGAGCGGGCTGGTCATGCCGGCATGAAAGCGCGGGTTCTGCAAAAGGATCGCAGAAAGCAGGGTCGAGCCTGAGCGCGGCAAGCCGGAGATAAAGTGGAACTGCTGCAATCCCTTCACCTTAATCAGAAGTCCTTTTGTCCGACAGAGCGTAGTTCAACTAGTAACCCTGCGACTAGTAGTGTTTTGATATCACTCAGAGCAAAAAGAACTAACTGGTTAACTTTTAATCTCGAATAAGCAGATGAATCGTTTTAGTCCCGTCACGGCTCAGTTGGCCGGCGATCTGGCCACGAACAATCGTGCTTGTACGCCACCCGCGTGAACCTCCGCGCCGACGGTCCAGGCAGGCGGCAGCGGCAGAAATTCCGCCGGATCATCGAACGATCCGACCAGCCAGACCCGGCCATTGCCGTTCAGCTCGGCAAGGCTGTCGAGGTATACATCGGGCGTCACCAACGTGCCAAAACCGTATTCGTTCGGCCGGGTCGGACGGCCATCGGCAGTCGGCGGCGTATAGAGGCGCACCAAGGCGCCGGTGCGATCGTAGTAGACGTAGCTCAAGTACCAGAGCATGTCGCTGGTGACGATGCGATCGCCGGGCTGGAAATGCTGATTGACGTAGTTCACCACCCGGTCGAGCTGGTCATTGCTGTCGACCGTGGCGTTGTTGTTCACACCGACCAGTTCAACCGCCACCAGTGACACCAGCACCGCCAGCGCCAACACCCGCACGCGGCTGTACAAACGGTCGATGGCCAGCGCCGCCAACAGCGGCAGGCCCAGCGCATAAGCGGTCAAGTAGCGTTCGATGAACACCGGCGTGATGAACGACACCGCAAACACCAGCAACAGCGGCACGCCGGTGTACAACGCCAGCAAGACACTGCCCCGCGACACGCTGCGATCACGGATCACCGCCACCGCCGCCAGCGTCAACAGTGCCAGGGGCAAGGCGCCGAACACCGGCAGCGGCAGGTTTTCGCCATCGTCCTGAATCAGCCAGGACCAGATCATCGACGGCAGCGAGCCGAGGCTCACCGGCGGCTCCCAGCCCACGTCCCCGCCCACCTTCAGTTGCTCCATGTGCTGGGTCAGATCGAGCAGATGGGGCAACCAAGGCAGGTACAACACGACGATGGCCAGATTCGCCAGCCACCACGCCGGGCGCTGGATATGCCGGAAGCGATAGCCACGCTGGACCCGGATCAGCGCCAGATAAATCCAGTGGCACAGCGCCGCCAGCACGGCGAAGTAATGGGTGTAGAACGCTGCCGTCATCAACAGCAGGTAAAACAGCAGATAAGCATGACGCTGCGGGCGCCGGATCCAGTAGACCAGCGCCAGCGTCGCGGCCATCAGCAACAGCCCGAGCAGCGCATACATGCGCACTTCCTGGCTGTAGCGCACCGCCGTCGGCAACAGCGCCAGCAGCAGGCCGGCGAAGATCGCGGCGCGGCGGGTGGCCAGTCGATCCACCAGCCAGATGCCCAACCCGACGGCGGCGATCCCGGCGAGGGCGCTGAAACTGCGCAGGGCAAAAATGCCATCGCCGAATAAACCGATCCAGCCGTGCAGCAGCATGAAGTACAGCGGCGGGTGCACATCGTAGGCCGCGTGGCGCCAGATCTCGCCCAGCGAGTAACGCGCCAGCAGCAGACTGGATCCCTCATCGCCCCAGATCGCCGCAGCCGTCAGATCGTAAAAACGCACGGCCGCCGCCAACAACAGGATCGGCAGCAGCCAGTGTTCTCTGACCCAACGAAGCAAGCGCAAACCGGCAAACCACGGCCCTGGTGTCGCGTGCGGATCCTGGGTGTCGCCCACCGGGGTTACTCTGTTCAGCGCCATCGTTTCCTCTCGCCGCACCACATCGCCAAGACCGTATGAACCGCAAAAACCTGCCAGTCACTTTAGGTCAGCCGCACAAGCACCGTCGATGCCGGTTTGCCTTTTCACGACATCCGGCAACCTTGCCAATCCGCGTCTACGCTCTGGCGTGGCGTGACCTGGCCACGGAGTGCCAAGGCAACTGCAGCAGCCTGAATTCACTAGCGGCCCGCCGACAACCAATCAGAAGGATGAGGACTTTATGGACGTTTACATGGGCACTGTTCTGACGTTTGCCTTCAACTATGCGCCCAGCGGCTGGGCCTTGTGCAACGGTCAGATCATCGGAATCAACCAGAACCAGGCGCTGTTTGCATTGCTGGGGACGGTGTATGGAGGCAACGGCCAGCAGACATTCGGGCTGCCCAACCTGCAAAGCCGCCTGCCGATCTGCCAAGGCAACGGCCCCGGCCTGACACCGAGGGTGATGGGGGAAGTTTCCGGCGCCGAGCAAGTCACCGCCACCCTCAACAATTTGCCGAACCACACCCACACCCTGGCGGGGCTCACGGCCACCACCACCGTGCAACTGGCCAACCCGGCCAGTAACCCGGCGGGCGCGCCGACTGCGACCAACGCCTACATCGGCGCTTCGGGCACCGGGCCGGGCCTGGCGAATATTTTTTCCGACGCTCAAGGCGCATCGCCGGTACCGCTCAAAGGCGCAGCCACCACCATCAGCGGGACCATCACACCGACCGGCAATGGCCTGCCCCTGCCGATCATGAACCCGTATCTGGTGCTCAACTTCAGCATCGCGCTGAACGGCATTTTTCCTTCGCGCAACTGACCGAACGCCGGGGGAGCCACCTCCCCCGGCACCTCACTTTGCTGGAGCGAGACCATGCTGCAATCGGTTCATAGCCAACATTTCCAGGCACTGCTGGGTCGCGTTGGCACCCTGCATCTGCCCGATGGCAGTGCGCTGCAGATCCACATCGGAGAACTCGAAGAAAAACCGCTGGCGAAAATGCGCTACAGCGAGCGCATGCCATTCTGCGTCGAATTGAGCAGCCTGGAGCCGACTGAATTCATCGACGGTTTGTGTGCCCTGGAGCTACCGGAACTGGGGCGGGTCGAAGGGATCTTCGTCTCGCGGGTACCCGCGATGGGGCGCGACCCGGCGCTGGCTTACTTCCACGTCACCTTCAACTGACACGGCCATCGTTAAACCAACATCAAAAGCATCGTTGACCTGTAGGAGCTGCCGCAGGCTGCGATCTTTTGATCTTGAGTTTCAGTTTGAAAAAACAGGATCAAAAGATCGCAGCCTGCGGCAGCTCCCACAGGGGGTTATTGGGGGTACCAGACGAGGCGTTCGGCGGCGGGGTTGCGTTCTTCGACGGCAAAACCCAATGCCAGATAATGCCGGCGCGCGTGTGGATTACTGGTCCAGACCACCGTCGCCACCGGGCAACGAATCTGTTGCGCGGCTTTCTGCACGCCTTGCAATACGGCACGGCCGAAGCCCTGGCCGCGCGCCTGCGGGATGAACGCCAGGTACAACACGCGAATTTCATTGGCGCCGAAATCGGTGCTCAGCGCGCCGATAGCGGTGCCGAGTTTTTCCACCACGTAGTGCATGGCGTCGGGGTAGTTGTCGCCCATGCCCTGCTCTTGCACCTGAAACTGATGGGCGACGACTTGCTGCACGTGTTCCGGCTCGCCGTCGATCCATTGCAGATCCGGCCGCGCCGTTTGATAAAGACTTTGCAAAAACGGCCCGTCGGTTGCCCGCGAAGGCCGTACCACCAATCCCTCTGCCGCCACTGCTGCGTTGTCCGTCATCCTGCTCTCCCTAGAAACCGCTTTCCCTGACGCCCAGTGCCGCCACCCGGCGCCACGCCACACCCAGCAGCGATTCGCCGCGGCCCTGCAACACCACCACGCCGCGCAATGGTTGCGTCGGGGTCGAGGCCGTCGTCAATGCACTCAGGCGCACGCCATATTGCGCCTGCACCGGCTCCGCCCGCTGCTGTTGATCGCGACGCACGGCGATCGGCCCGTGGTGATCGGAGGTCAACGCCTCCTGATCAACGTAAGCCACGCCGTTGGTGTCGATTTCATTAAGTTGCACGGCGAGCGCCGGGTGCATCGGGTCATCGGCGATGAAACGGCCATTGGCCCCCGGTTTGACTCGCCACAACTCGGCTTCGGCCAGATATCCGCGCAGCCTTGCGCCGTCTTCGACCACCCGAGCCAGCGCATCGCGGGTCGATAACCAGCGCCCGACCGTCATGTTCGGCAGCAGATCGCGCACGCTGCCGGCATGCGGCGCACGCAACAGCAAGCGTTCACGCTGGGCGCTCAAGCCACGGTACTCGGCCACCGCTTCTGCCAGGCGTTGCTCAACGATGCCGGCGTCCGCGGCGGTTTCACTGCGACTGGCCTGGCGGCGCATCAACAACTGCTGAATCTTGATTTCGCGGCGGACAATCGCCAGACGCGATTCGAGATCCGGCGACTCCAGCTCGATCAGCACATCGCCCTGCGCAACCTGCTGCCCATCCGTCACCTTCACCGCTTTGACCCGCGCCGCCGTCGGCGCATGCAAGGCACTGGCGCGTCCGGCCTCAAGCATCGTCGGCAGCTCCACCGAACTGCGCCACGGCACAATCAGCAGCAGCAACAGCCCGAGCAGCGCCAATGCACTGAGCAACACGCGCGGAGCGTGCGCCTGCTCGCGACGGCTCCACCACTGGCGCCACTCACGCATGATCGGCAGAAAGATGAACCACACCAGTTCCACCAGCATCAGGAAGATCCCCAACACCTTGAAGAACAGGTGATAGACCGCCAGCGCGATCCCGAAAAACAACGCCGCACGCCACAACCACGAGCCATACCCCCAGATCAGCAAACGCCGTTGCATCTTCGGCGACCAAGGCTCCGGCGCGGGTGCGCCATAGCCAAACAAAAACTCCCGCAGTCGCCAGCGACACAGGGCAAACGCGCGACCCTGCAAGTTGTCGACTTGCCAAAAATCACTGATCAGAAAATACCCGTCAAAGCGCATGAACGGATTGAGGTTGACCACCAGCGTGGTGATCCATGTCGCGCTGGCGAGCATGAACGCCGCCGTGCGGGCGGGACCGTCAGGCAACAACGACCACGCGAGCAATGCGATACACGCCAACAGCAATTCCGCGAGCACACCGCCGGCACCGATCAGCAACCGCGCGCGGCGGTCATTGACCCGCCAGGCGTCGCTGACATCGGTATAGAACATCGGCAGCAAAACCATGAATGCCACGCCCATGCTCTGCACCCGACAGCCCGCACGCTTGGCCATGAACGCATGACCGAATTCGTGGCAGAGCTTGGCGAAAAACAGCGCCACACCGAACGCCATGGCGCCGCCGAGGCTGAACAGGTGGGGAAACGTCCCGACAAAGCGTTGCCAGTCCCGCGACACCAGAAATACGCCCAACGCCAGCGTTGCCGGCAAGCCGTAACGCAGCAGACGCGGACCGAAGCGCTGCAGCCATGGCCAGGCACGATTGAGAAAAGCGTCAGGGCGCCACAGCGGAATGCGGAAAAACAAATATTGATGCAGAAGGATTTGCCACAGACTTTGCTGCTGCGCCAACGCCTTGAGCCGGTAGCTGGCGCGCTGCTGGTCATCGAGCGCGCTGATCAAATCGTGACCGCGAAGAAACTCCAGCAACTGCTCAAGCTCGCTGCCATCCAGCGGCAGGCCGGGTTCGCGATTGGCCGCGCGCAAGACCTGTTCGGCATCGCCCAACGACCAGTGGCGCAACAGGCGCATCGCCGCCGTGCCGAGTTTGAAATAACGTCCGCGCACCGGATCGGCCAGGGTCCAGCGCGGCGAACCGTCCAGGGCCGGCGCCGCGGACGACAATTGCAGGTCGGCACGCAGGCTCGGCAGGTTCATTTACAGGCCCACGCTCTGACGCAGGCCTGCCAATGGCCGACGCAGCAGATACAGCGCCAAGGGCGCGCGATCACCGAAAATCTTCGCCGTACCGCGCAGGCCGATACGCGGCGGCGCCTCGGCGAAGTTGGCGTCGAGCCGGTAAGCGAGTTGCCCGCCCGCCGTCGGTTGCGCTTCGTAAGCCGAGCGTTCCAGCGTGGCGAGATGGCGCTTCAACGGATCGCTGTCGAGAAACAGCGCCACCTCGGCACCGGGCTCAAGGGCAATCGCATCGCCCACGGCCAGTTCGATGCGCAGCTCGGCCTGGCTCGGATCGGCGACTTCCATCAGGCGCTCGCCGGTCTGTACCGGTCTGCCGGTCAAGCGTTCGGCGTCGGCGAACACCGCAATGCCGTCGCGTTCGGCGCGCACTTCGCTGCGGTTGAGCAGCTCGCGGGCGTAGTCGCGTTCGGCGCGTTTCTGTTCGGCGCGGGCGGCGAGCAAATCGACCTTGGCGCTGGATTCCGCGTCGGCAAACGAGCGCTGCGAGTTGGATTTCAATTCCGCCTCGGCCACGCCCAGCGCACGCTCGGCGACATCAGCCTGCGCCTTCAGCGTGGTGCTTTCAAAACGCACCAGCACATCACCGGTTTTCACTGTTTGATTGGGTTTGACCAGAAACTCGGCGATCACCCCGTCCAGCGGCGCCGCCACCACGCGGCCGCCCAGCGGCACCACTTCAGCCGGGGCCAGCACCGATTGGCGCACCGGGATCAACAGCCCGAGCAACAGCACCGCGACCAGCGCCACTTGGCGTTTACGGGTCCAGCGCAACCGCCACGGTTTGCGCGGTTGCAGCGCCAGCCAGGCATGACTGTAGGTGTCGCCCAATTGCGACAGCAGAACTTGCTCGGAAGGGTTCCACGGCACGTCGCGCGCCAGCCACAAACCGCCAAACACCTGAGCGTCGCGGTCGATCAGCGGCAGCCAGAACACCTGCGCCGCCGACAGCGTGCGCCAGTCAGCCTGGATGCTGTCATTCAGCAATTCCGGGGCAATTACCCGCGCCTGCTGCAGCACACCCTGTTTGAACAACTGCGCCACGGCCTGCTCGACGAACGCCACGAACGGCGCGTTGGGCTCCACCGCACTGACCCCGGTGACCGCCTGCACCTTGCCGGCAATCAACAACGCCGCATGACGAAAGCCAAACAGCGCCTGGCCATCGTTGACCAGGCTGTAGGCCAGTTGCGAGGCGTCGCGGGCAGCGCGGGTCTGGCGTTCCAGGTCAAGAAACCTGGCGAATACCTGCTCGGCGCCGCCGCTCACCGGGGCGTTCACTTAAGCTCCGGGAAACGTGCCGTGCCGCTCATGCCGGCCAGCAAGCCTTTGGCTTCGGGGAGTGTGGCGACCAGCAACAGGGTCTGACTGCCCTCATCGATTCGCGCGCCCAGGCGTTTGACGGTGGCATCGATCGGCTGGCCGGTTTCATCGGGAACGAAGCTGAAGGTCTGGCCAGGCTTGAGCCGTGCCATCCACCGTGACGGCACCAGCAAATGAATTTCGAGGGTACGGTTATCGACGACATCAAGCAGCGGTGCGCCGGCCGGCACGCTTTCATAGCGCTGCACTTTACGTTCGACCACTTGCCCGTCGAACGGCGCGACCACGCTGCAGCGCTTGACCTGCACTTGATAAACCTGGGATTGCGCCTGGGTTTCGCTGACCTTGGCCTCGGCCCGCGCCACTTCGAATCGGCCGACAGAATTGAGGGCGGCCAACTGTTTGTTGTGCGCCAGCTCTTCACCAGCACCACGACTGGCCGCCTGTGCGGCATTGAGTTGCGCCTGATAGGCCGAGCAATCGAACTTCGCCAGCGTATCGCCCTTCTTGAACGACTCGCCCTCGCTGAAGGGCAACTCGACAATCCGCCCGGAAAGCTCACTGGCCAGCGTCGCCTGATCACGCGCCCGCAACACCCCGCGCGCCTCACTGCTCACGGTGGCCGCCGCCGTCCCCGGATTATCCAGCAGCGGATCGTCTGGCCCGGGCGTTTGCGCCTGAACTGCACACGTAACTAACGTCAATCCGACAACCCAACCACGAAAACGCTGCATAACCGCTACTCCCTGACGGATGTGCGGAGTCTACGACAGCGGGGGTTAGCGTCAAGCGAAAGGCCATCACTCTTCGGAAATGTAATGTTTCAAAAGAGAAAGCCGCTCAATGACCGTTTAAGAGATGTAGGCAGGCTCCGCTTTCCTACACGAGTTAGGAATGCTACCGATAGCGCATTGCGAATAAGGCGATAGACAGGCTACCTATGGAAGTAAACACGGGCCGAATGTACCTCTTTCTGCAACAACTTCTAATATTGGCGCCCTTAAATGGCTTGACCCTAGTCGGCACTGGTAGCCAAAACTGGCAAGCCGGTGCTGAAAATAAACCAGTGGAGTGAGCCCGCAATTATTTGGTGATTGACCTGCATGACGCACTCAATCTAGGATTGCCTTACTCAACCCCGTACGTAGCGATTCAGTTCGCTGGCAGTTGGGGATGAAAAAACCGGCTTAGGCCGGTTTTTTCGTTTCTGAGGATTTTTTGTGCGCACCGCATTTTTTGTTGATGGCTACAACCTGTTTTACGGCTTGCTCGCTGGCACACCCTATAAATGGCTGAACTTGCACAGCCTGCTGACGCATATTGCCCTCATCGAAAACCCTCAGAGCTCAATAGTCTCGATTGACTACTTCACTTCTCCAATCAAACCCCAGTTGGCAACTCGCGGCCGCGTTTCCAAGGAAGCACAAGATGCCTACATAAGGGCATTGCGAGCGAGCAAAGTCACCGTGCATTTCGGACGGCATCAATTAGAGCCAGCCAAAGCACCAAGGTTTATAGATAGGAACACCCATGCGTCACGTCAAGACAAAGTCGATATCTGGAAACTGGAAGAAAAAGAAACCGATGTGCATATAGCAATCAGCATGTATCGCACTGCAAGCCGGCAAACAATGTCCGAAGGTGCAGGGCGCATTGATCAAATCATTCTGGTTTCCAGTGATACCGACATGACACCTGCTCTGAAGGCGCTCCGAACAGATTTTCCTGCCCTGATCATTGGAGTGATCCTTCCTCATCGGACCGGATCTATCCGCCCGCCCCCAGGCTCATTGAAAGACAACTCAAACTGGTTGAGACGCGTTATTTCGACTGAAGAGCTGAGACTTCATCAGTTTCCAAAACAAGTAGCCACTCACAAAAAACCAGCGATCAAACCGGATTATTGGTAGTTACTTGCGCCGGATACACCGACTCCCATCCCCCGCCCAATGCCTTGTACAACCCGACCATCGCCAGCGAAACACCGGTCGAACTCTCCACCCACTGTTCCTGCGTCGCCAGCAACGCGCCTTGCACAGTAAGAACGTTGACGAAATCGACCACGCCTTCGACGTATTGCTGTTGCGCAGTGCGCAGGGCGATCTGGTTCTGGCGTACGGCTTCGGCGAGGCTGTCGCGGCGGCGTTGGCTGGCGTTGTAAGCAGTCAGTTGATCGTCGATTTCGTGCCAGGCGCGCAGCACGGTTTGCTGGTAGGCGATGGCCGCTTCCTGTTGCTGGGCTTCACGCAATTGCAGCACGCCGCGCAGGCGGCCGCCGTCGAACAGCGGCAGGCTGAATTGCGGGCCGATGCCGAACGCGCGCGAGCCCCACGAGCCGAAATCACTGAGCTGCATGGCTTGCGAGCTGAGGTTGCCGGACAAGGTGATGCGCGGGTAGAAATCGCCTTTGGCGACGCCGATATTGGCGGTGGCCGCGTGCAGGCGTGATTCGGCCTGACGGATATCCGGACGACGTTCGGCCAGTTGCGACGGCAGGCCGATGGCGACTTGCAGCGGCGACTGTGGCACGGCAGCATCTGTGGATAACTCTTTGGCCAAGGCTTGCGGTGGTTCGCCCATCAGCAGGCTGATCGCGTTGATCAGTTGCGATTGGCGTTGCTCCAGCGCCGGTAAGCGCGATTCGATGGCAGCCACTTGCGCGGCGGCTTCGGCGACGTCCAGATCAGTCGCGACGCCGTCGGCCAGACGCAGCTGCGAGAGGTTCAGGCTGTGTCGGGCGACGTCGAGGTTTTGCTCGGTGACGGCGCGGGTGTTTTGTACGCCGCGCAACTGAATGTAGTTTTGCGCGGTGTCGGCGAGCACGGCCAGCAGCACACCGCGACGGTCGTTTTCGGCGACTTCGAGATTGGCGTCGGCGGCTTCGGTTTCGCGGCGCACGCGCCCCCAGAAATCCAGCTCCCAGGAGGCGGAGAAACCGGCGTCCCACAGGTTGAAGGCGGAATCACCGTCGAGTCCGGATGGATCGCTCAGGCCTTTGCCGCTGTTGCGTTCGCGTCCGTAACTGCCGGTGGCGGCGGTGTTCGGGTAGCGGTCGGCGCTGATGACCTGGCGGGCGGCACGGCTTTGTTGCAGGCGGCTGCTGGCCAGTTGCAGGTCGAGGTTGCTCTTCACCGCACGTTGGGTCAGCGCGGAAAGTTGCGGGTCGTGGAAGACTTCCCACCAGCGTTCGTTGAGGGGTTCGCTGACGGCTTGGCTCGGGGCGGACTTGGCGGGTTTGGCCCAGTCGCTGATTTGTGTGGCTTGGGGTTTTTGGAAGTCTGGGCCTACGGTGCAGGCGGTGAGACTGGCCATAAGCAAGGCACTTAGAGTGAGTTGCTGCAACTGGCCTCTTCGCGAGCAGGCTCGCTCCCACATTTTGGATTGCGTTTTCCCTGTGGGAGCGAGCCTGCTCGCGAAGGCGTCGGTGCGGTCAACACTGTTCATCGCTGAGTCACCTCACGCACAGACTTCGCCGAACTCGCGGTATCAATCCGCGCCTCCACTGACATGCCCACCCGCAACCGCTCAGCCAACGGCTGACCCGGTTCGAGCATGATCTTCACCGGAATCCGCTGCACGACCTTGGTGAAGTTACCCGTGGCGTTGTCCGGCTTCACTGCTGCAAACGTCACACCCGTGGCCGGCGCAATGCTTTCGACGCGACCGCTCAAGGCTTCACCGCCCAGACTGTCGACACGCACCTGCACCTCCTGCCCCGGCTGCACATCCGTCAGTTGAGTTTCCTGAAAATTCGCCACCACATACGCCTGCTGCAACGGCACCACCGCTAGCAACTTGCTGCCCGGCGTTACATAGGCGCCGACGCGTACGGCACGCTCGCCGATCATGCCGTCCTGCGGCGCGGTAATGCGCGTATAGGAAAGCTCGAAACTGGCGATTTCCAGCGCCGCTTGTGCGTGTTTCAGACTGCCTTCGGCGGCATCACGCTGGGCGGTCAGAATGTCGACTTGCTTGCGTTCCGCCGCCAGTTTCGCGGTGGCGGTGTCGAGGTGCGCCGTCGCTTGATCGATACGCGTACGCGCCTGTTGCGCGTTCTGCACAGTGCCGGCACCGACGCCCGCCAGGTGGTTGTAGCGATTCAATTCCTGCTGGGCAAAGGCCATTTCTGCCTTGGCCGACACCACCGACGCCTGCGCCTGAGCGATCACCGAGGTCTGCCGTTCCAGCGTCGCTTTGGCGTTCTGCAACTGCGCACGCGCCACCAGTGTCTGCGCGTCCGCCGCTTCGGCAGATGCACGCAAATCGCGATCATCAATCAGCGCCAGCAACTGCCCGGCCTTGACGCGCTGGTTGTCTTCGACCAGGACTTCTTTGATAAACCCGGCCACGCGCGGCACCACCAGGGTGTAGTCGGCGGAGACGAACGCGTCGTTGGTATTTTGCTGGGTGCGTTTACCAAACAGGCCCGGCATCGCCAGATACACCAACACGCCCACGGCCAGCGCGGCGGCCACGGCCACGGCGAGTTTTTGCTTTGCTTGAGTCGTCATAAAAACCTTCATTGTTCAGTGCAGCAATCAGGTCGGCGCGCGCGGTGGAAAGATCCGCGTCGGCAGCCAGAAAATCAGCAGGATCAGCATCACCGAGACGCCAGCCATGCACACATAGAGATCGGAAGAAGTCAGCACCACGGCCTGTTCGTGCAGACGATGGGCGAGGCCCGGATCGCTGCGATCGGCCAGCGGCGAATTGCCGAGACTGTCGATCAACATGTTCGAATGGAAATGCAGACGCGACGTGGTCAGCGCTTCGATCACCCCGGTGGCGACCACGGCCGACAGGCCTTTCACCGTGTTGAACCACGCCGAAGCGAACGGCCCTTCCAGCGGCGAAATGCTCCCGGTCGAGAGCATCAACAACGGCAACACCGCCATCGGCTGACCGAAAATCTGCAGCCATTGCAGGACATAAAAGTCGTCACGAATCCACGCCGACGTCAGTTGCGAACCACCGAGGCACGACAGCGCCAACATGCTCAAACCGATCCCGAGCACCCAGCGACAATCAACCCAACGCAGATTGCACAGCGCCGCCACCAGCGGCAGCGCGCTCAACTGCGGCAACGCGGCGAGCAGCATGATCGGCGCGGTCTGCACCGGGCGATAACCCTGCACCTGTGCCAGATAACTCGACGGAATCAACACCACCGCCAGCAAAATCACCAACACGCCGGCCAGGGTCATCAGCGCGAATGACAGGTTGCGAATACCGAGCATCTGCAATTTGAAAAACGGAATCGGCTGCGACCATTCATTGATCAAAAACGCTACCAGCAGCAGCGAACCAGCGCCGAGCAAGCCGCAGATCAGGCTCGATTCGAACCAGTCCAGTCGATTGCCCTGCAGCAAACCGATCACCAACATGCAGATCGCCGGGAAGCCCAGCAGCAGGCCTTTCCAATTGAATGTCTTGAGGCGCTCCAGCCGCAGCGGATCCTGCGGAATGCCGTAAGCCACCATCGCCATGGCGATCAGGCACGGCACGATGATTTGCCAGAACGTCCATTGCCAGCCGACGTATTCCGTCCACAAACCGGCGAGCGGCGTACCGAGGCCGGGGCCGAAAGTGGCGGTCAGCGCGTAACCGGCCAGACCGTAGAGTTTGATGTTCGCCGGCAAGAAGCGCAGGGCCACGGTCATCAGCATCGGCGGCAGCGCACCGCCGGCCAGGCCTTGCAGAATGCGCATCAGCAGCAGACTTTCGTAATTCGGCGCGAACGGGCACAGCACGCCGAGCACGGTGAACAGGGCGATTGCGCAGAGGGTGAAACGGCGTAGCGAGAAGGTCACCGAGCACCACGGCGCAAACGCCATGGCCGCGACTGAAGTGGCGGTGTAACTGGCGACCAGCCAGGTGCCTTCGTCGTAACCGATGTGCAGCGCGCCACGGATGTCGGCGAGGGCCACTTTGGTGACCATCTCGTTGAGGCCCGACACCAGCACCGCCAGCAGCACGCCGACCAGACCGGTGATGATCCGCGCCCCGAACACCGGAGGCGCGGCCGCCGTCGCCGGGCTGGCCGCAGCGAGGGGCGCCGAGACCGTCAGGGATGTCATGAATGAAAACTCCGGGGGTGAGAAATACCGGAGCATTTTAGCGGGGCTTATCGCTGACGAAAATTGACTTATTGGCAGGTTATAAGTGCGCCAGACACAATGATTAAACGCAAAAGATCGCAGCCTTCGGCAGCTCCTACAGGGATTGCATTCCAATGTAGGAGCTGCCGAAGGCTGCGATCTTTTGATCTGTTGTTAAGGTTGAGCAGCCAGCCAGGTTTCGTCGCAGCAGGTTTTCAGGGTTTCACGCAGCCAGCGGTGCGCCGGATCCTTGTCGAAACGCGGATGCCAGGCTTGTGTCAGCATCAGTGTTGGCAACGGAATCGGCAGGTCGAACGAGCGCAGTTTCAAACCCAATCGCCGCACGCTGAGCAGCGCTTCCTTGGGCACCGGCAGGATCAAATCCGAGTCCGGCAAGGCAAACATCGCCGCATGGAAACTCGGCGCAATCACCGCCACCCGCCGCTCAAGCCCCAACGCGTTCAACGCCGTATCAATCGGGCCCCGAGCGATACCCCGGCGCGACATGCTGATATGGGAAAACCCGGCGTAGCGTTCAGCGGTTATCTCACCGTCAAGCAGCGGATGATCTTCACGAACCAGCCCAACGAAATGCGTGGAAAACAGATTCTGCACTTTCACTTCAGGGCTGACCGGCCGGGTGTTGCTGACGCTGAGGTCGATCCGTCCTTCGCGCAACGCTTCATCATCGCCATCGCCCTCGGGGACAAAACGCAGCTCGCAGTGCGGTGCTTGTTGGTCGAGGGTGTCGAACAGCTTGCCGCCGTAGACGCCGATGAAAAAGTCATTGGCGCGAATGCTGAAGCGCCGGCGCAGCGTGCCCAATTCCACCGTGTCAGCGGAGCGGAACAGCAGCGCGGCTTGTTCGACGACGTCGCGCACCTGCTCACGTAATTCCAGTGCTTTGGGGGTTGGCACCAGGCCACGGCCGGCGCGCACGAGGATCGGATCGCCGATGGCTTCGCGGATACGCGTGAGGGTGCGGCTCATCGCGGCGGGGCTGAGGTTCATCCGCCGCGCGGCGCCGACCACACTGCCCTCGTCGAGCAAAGCGTCGAGGGCGACCAGAAGGTTCATGTCCGGAAGCTGCATGGCGAGCACTCGTGGCGGATCAGGATTGATCTGCGTGCAATCCTAGCAGATCAAAAGATCGCAGCCTTCGGCAGCTCCTACGGGGATCCCATTCCATGTAGGAGCTGCCGAAGGCTGCGATCTTTTCAGGTCAGCGCTGCATACCCCAGCGCTTCACAGTCACCCGCTCCAGCGTGTCAAACACCAGATTCTCCACCAGCAAGCCAATCAGAATCACCACCGCCAACCCGGCAAACACCTTGTCGGTGTACAGCTCATTACGATTCTGAAAGATGTACCAGCCCAAGCCACCCTTGCCACTGGTCGCACCGAACACCAATTCCGCCGCGATCAACGTGCGCCAGGCAAACGCCCAGCCAATCTTCAGCCCGGCCAGAATCGACGGCAGCGCCGCCGGAATAAGGATGAACAGCACCAGCCGCAAACCCTTCAAACCGTAATTACGCCCGGCCATGCGCAGCGTCTCGGACACCCCAAGAAACCCCGCATAGGTGTTCAGCGCCAACGCCCACAACACCGAATGCACCAGCACAAAAATCAAACTGTTCTGCCCCAACCCAAACCACAGCAACGCCAATGGCAGCAGGGCAATCGCCGGCAACGGGTTAAACATCGAGGTCAGCGTACTCAGCAGATCGCGCCCAAACTGGGTCGACACCGCCAGTGTCGTCAGGGCAAACGCCAGAACGATGCCGATCAGATAACCCTTGAGCAGCACCACCAAGGATATCCACACCTTGCTCAGCAACTCGCCGCTGAGCAGGCCGTCGTACAACGCATGGCTGGTCTGCAGAAAACTCGGCAGCAACAGATCGTTGTTTTGCACACGCGCGACGATTTCCCAAAGCACCGCGAGCAATATCAGGATCAGGCTTTTGCGCAGCCAACCCTGTTGCCACAGCCGCGTGCCAAGGGACAGTTCACGTTCAACCGGCACTTCCGTCAGTGGCTCTAATACAATTTCGAATTCTTCACGCACAGATGATGAATGGCTCATCGGGTTGATCCTCCTGGCCGCTCAATAGGCGATGCGAATGTCGTTGAAGTCGTGGTCACGCTCGGTTTCCGGCGACTGGCCTTCGTCGAACAGCAGACGATGAATGCGCCGCGCCGATTCCTGAAACGCCACGCCACCGAGGCTGTGCAGATCGTATTGATGGCTGTGCACTTCGGCGCGCACCCGCCCCGGATGTGGCGACAGCAACAAAATGCGATTGCCGACCACCAGCGCCTCTTCAATCGAGTGCGTGACGAACAACAGGGTGAAGCGCACTTCTTCCCAGAGCAGCAGCAACTCTTCCTGCATCTTGCGGCGGGTCAGCGCATCCAGCGCGGCGAACGGTTCGTCCATCAAGAGGATTTTCGGCTGCATCGCCAACGCCCGAGCAATCGCCACCCGCGCTTTCATGCCGCCGGACAAGGTGTGCGGATAGGCATCGGCAAACGCCGCCAACCCGACCTTTTCCAGGTAGTGCAGCGCGCGTTCTTCGGCTTCTTTTTTCTTCAGCGTGCGCGACGCCAGCAGCGGAAACATCACGTTCTGTTTGACGGTTTTCCACGGCGGCAGTTGATCGAATTCCTGAAACACCACAATCCGGTCTGGCCCCGGCGCGTCGACGCGCTGGCCTTGCAGACGGATTTCGCCTTCGCACGGTTGAATGAACCCGGCGACCGCTTTAAGCAAAGTGGATTTGCCGCAACCGGACGGGCCGAGCAGCACGTAACGATCGGCCGGGTCGATTTCAAAACTGACCTGGTGCGTGGCGCGCACCACACGTTGCGGCGTGCGGTATTCGAGGCTGACATGATCGACCGCCAACAGCGCTTCGCGGTTGACGATCAGGTTGCTGGCCGCGTGGCCTTGCAAAGGGGCATTCATGTCGGTCAGCTCCCTTGCAGCGGTTTGGCGTCCTGGAAGAAATAGTCCTTCCACGATTCAGGTTTGTTTTTGATCGCGCCGACGCGGTAGAGGAATTCGGCCAGTGGATAAGTATTTTTCGGCGTCACGCTGAATTCGAACTGCGGGTTGTCGATGATTTTCAGCAACGCGGCGCGGTCGATTTTCGCTTTGGTCACGCGGATGTAGGTGTCGGCCGCCGCGCCCTTATCGTTCTGCGCAAATTGCGCCGCTTCGGTCAGTGCTTCAACGAAGGCTTTGTAGGTTTTCGGGTTTTCCTCGCGGAATTTCTCGGTGGCGAACAGCACCGTCGGCGAGTTCGGGCCGAGCACGTCATACGAGTTGAGCACGACGTGAACGTTAGGATTTTCCAGCGCCTGATCCTGGAACGGCGGGTTGGAGAAATGCCCGGTCAGCTCAGTGCCGCCGGCGATCAACGCAGCCGTGGCGTCCGGGTGCGGAACGGCGATGGTGTATTTGTCGAGGCGATTGAATTCCTTGTCGCCCCACTGCTTGGCCGCCGCGTATTGCAGGAAGCGCGACTGTACCGATACGCCAACCGCCGGCACTGCGATGCGATCCTTCTCGGTGAAATCGGCGATGGTTTTGACCTTCGGATTGTTGCTGACCAAGTAGTAAGGGAAGTTGCCCAGCGAGGCGACGGCTTTGACGTTTTGCTTGCCGTGGGTGCGATCCCAAATGGTCAGCAGCGGCCCGACGCCGGCACCGGCAATGTCGATGGAACCGGACAACAGCGCATCGTTGACCGCAGCGCCGCCCGAGAGCTGCGTCCAGTCGACCTTGATGTCGATGCCTTCCTGCTTGCCGTACTTCTCGATCAGGCCCTGATCGCGCACCACGTTGAGCAATAAATAGACAATGCCGAACTGTTCGGCGATGCGGATTTCACCTTCGGCGTGGGCCACGGTCGGTGCGACCAGGCTGCCGGCAATCAGGCTGAAACCGAGGCCGATGGCGGCGGCCAGCGGGGCAAATGGAAGTCGTTTGGACATGATCGAATCTCCGGCAAATCAGAAAGGCGCGTCGCCCTGAATGGTCGTGCGATACAGCTTGCGGCGCAGGTGCGCGGGGCAGCCGGCGGCGAGGTGGATCAGCGAACGGTTGTCCCAGAACACCAGGTCGTGGGGCTGCCACTGATGGCGGTAGATGTTTTGCGGCAACACGCTGTGGGCGTAGAGCTCGCTCAGCAGTTGCTGGCTCTCGTCGTCCGGCAGACCAACGATGCGCGTGGTGAAACCTTCGCTGACGAACAGCGCCTTGCGGCCGTTTTCCGGGTGCGTGCGCACCACCGGGTGCACCACCTCTGCGACCTGAGCGAGTTGCTCCGGGGTCAGCGTCGGGCGCCAGTTGCCTTCGAATTTGGTTTCGCTGTAACGCGCGGTGTAGGAATGCGCGGCGCTGCGCCCTTCGACTGCTTTACGCAGCTCAGCGGGCAGGTTGTCCCAGGCTTTGTGCATGTCGGCGAACAAGGTGTCGCCGCCCTCGGAAGGCAGCTCTTGCGCATGCAGCATCGAGCCAAGGCTCGGCAGCTCTTTATAAGAAAGGTCGGAGTGCCAGAATTTGCCGGCGTCGCCGAGGCCGATGTTTTGGCCGTTTTCGACGATGTTGGAAACGATGAGAATTTCCGGGTGATTGGCCAGCAGGAACTGCTTGAGCACGTGGATCTGCAACACACCGAAGCGGCGGCTGAAGTCGATCTGCTGTTGCGGGGTGATTTGCTGATCGCGGAATACCACGACGTGGTGGTCGAGGTGCGCGCGATGGATGCGCGTAAAGTCTTGATCATTGATCGGCCGGGTGAGGTCGAGGCCAATGATCTCGGCGCCAACGGCACCGCTGAACGGGCGAATTTCGAAGGTTTGCGGCGCGGCGCTCGCGGCGCTTGGGGTAGCAGTAGCTGCGGACATCTTTCAATCTCCCACGCACGGCGCGCTCATGGGCGCGCTCGTCGATCAGACACTCACGCTGGATTGCGTGTCGGTTCAGGTCGTGCGGCGCGCCGATTGGTCGGCAGGTACGCAGGGGAGTGACTTTATAGCTATAAGAATCGGAAATTAAATACCGTTAATGAATAACGATATGGCGAATGGTGAGGAATGGACTGGGTGGTGAGTGACGGTTTTTGTCACTTGCTGACAGAGAAGTGCTGTTCCGACTGACGCCTTCGCGAGCAAGCCCGCTCCCACATTTGGATCTCTGTTGAACACAGAAATTGTGTTCACTGAAGATCAACTGTGGGAGCGGGCTTGCTCGCGAAGGGGCCACAAGCCGCTCTGCAAATCTAGCGCTCGTGCAACGCCTCAGCCCGCGCGCGGATGATCGGTTTGAGCAGGTAGCTCAACACCGATTTCTTGCCGGTAATGATATCCACCGACGCGACCATCCCCGGAATGATCAGCAACGGCTTGTCATCCGTACCCAGATGACTGCGCTCCGTACGCACCTTGATCACGTAATACGTGGTCTTCTTGTCTTCATCGGTAATGGTGTCGGCACCGATCTGCTCAAGCTTGGCTTTCAGGCCACCATAAATGGTGTAGTCGTACGCGGTGAATTTCACCGTGGCTTCCTGGCCCGGATGCAGGAACGCGATGTCCTGCGGGCGGATTTTTGCTTCGACCAGCAAGGTGTCGTCCAGCGGCACAATCTCCACCAAATCGCTGCCCGGCTGGATCACGCCGCCGATGGTGTTGACCAGCAACTTGTTGACGATGCCCCGCACCGGCGAGGTAACCAACGTACGGCTGACGCGATCTTCCAGCGCCTTGCCGGTAGCGCTGGCCTTGTTCAGGTCGGTGCGCGCTTCGTTGAGTTGGGTCAGCGCTTCACTGCGGAATTTGCCGCGCGTCTCGTCGATCTTGCGCTGCACTTCCTTGATCGCCGATTCGGCACGCGGAATCGCCAAAGTTGTAGCATCGAGCTGACCACGGGTTTCCACTTCGGCGCGCTTCAGTCGCAAGACTTCAACCGGGGACACTGCGCCCTGCGCCACCAGCGGCTCGGACATGTTGATTTCCTGACGCTGCAAGCCGAGTTGCTGACGGTATTGGCCCTGCTTGGAGCCGAATTCGCGAAGCTCTTGCTGACGCTGAATCAACTGCTCCTGCAAACCGCCGATCTCGTCGTGCAGTTGCTGGCGGCGGCTGATGTACAGCGACTCTTCGCTCTTCGCCTGACCCGGCACGGCTTTCAGCACGTCCTCGGGGAAATTCAGCGGACGGTCATCGACTTCGGCGCTCAGCCGCTCAACGCGCAGCAACATCGACAGACGATCGGCCTCGGTTTCGCCGACGTTGGAGGCAAATCGCGTGTCGTCGAGACGAATCAGCGGTGCGCCGGCCTCAACGATCTGGCCTTCCTTGACGAACAGTTCGGAGACGATCCCGCCCTCAAGGTTCTGGATTTTCTGGATCTTCGACGACGGAATCGCCTTGCCGTCGCCCTTGGTCACTTCGTCGATCACGGCGAAATTGGCCCAGAGCATAAGAAAAACGAAGAAGCCGATGATCGCCCAAATGGTCAGGCGCACGACGCGCGGGGCGTCCTCGATCAGCGCCTTGTTGACCTCTGGCAGCGGCTGGCCCTGCAACGATGCCGAGCCCTTGAAGTAGCGACGGATCGAATCCTTGAAACCCGACTTAAGCAACACTGATCTGCCCCTTCTTCAACGCTTCCATCACGGCGGCTTTCGGGCCATCGGCAAGAATCTGACCACGGTCGACCACCAACAGGCGATCGACCAGCGACAAAAGTGAAGCCCGGTGCGTGACCAGTATCACGGTCTTGTTTTCAATCACTGCCGCGAGGCGTTGCTTGAGGCGTTCTTCGCCGGTGTTGTCCATCGCGCTGGTGGGTTCATCCATCAGCAGAATCGGCGGATTGAGCAACAGCGCGCGGGCCAGCGCGACGTTCTGCCGTTGGCCACCGGAGAGGTTCTGCCCACGCTCGCCGACTTGCAGCTCGTAGCCTTGCGGGTGCAGACGCGCGAATTCGTGGACGCCGGCCAGTTCGGCGGCTTGCAGCACCAGTTCGTCTTCTACATAACGCGCACCGGAAACGAGGTTGTCACGCAGGGTGCCGGCCAGCAGTTGTATGTCTTGCGGCACGTAGCCGATGTTGTAGCGCAGCTCGCTGACGTCGATCTGGCGAATGTCCACACCGTCGACCAGCAAGGCGCCATCGTCCGGCTGATAGAGGCCGACCAGCAGTTTGGCCAGGGAGCTTTTGCCCGAGCCACTGCGACCGATGATGCCGATTTTTTCGCCGGGACGAACCACCAGGTTGATGTTCTTCAGCGCCGGGTTCTGTTGTTCCGGGTAGGTGAAGTTGAGCTGGCGGCACTCGATCGCGCCTTGCAAAACCTTGCGGCTCAGCGGGCGCTCTTCGAAGTTGCGCTCTTGCGGCAGCTCCATCATTTGATCGACCGAGGTCATGGTTACCCGCGCCTGTTGATAGCGGGTCAGCAGACCGGACAGCGAGGCCAGCGGGCTCAGCGCGCGACCGCTGAGCATGTAGCAAGCGATCAGACCGCCCATGCTCAGGTGCCCGTCGATGATCTGGTACACGCCGAAGACGATCATGATCACCCCGGCCAGCTGCTGGATCAGCAGGGTGATGTTCATCGCCAGACCGGAAAGCATTTTCACCCGCAGTTCGAGGCGGCTGAGGGTGCCGATGGTCTGTTCCCACTGGTATTGGCGTTCGCTTTCGGCGTTGTTGACCTTGACCGCGTCGAGACCGGCGAGGGTTTCGATCAGGCTCGACTGACGCTCGGCGCCGAGGGCCATGGTGCGTTCCATGGTGGCCACCAGCGGCTTCTGCAAGGCGTAGCCGATCAGTAAAGCAATCGGGAACGCCAGCACCGGAATCCACACCAGATGCCCGCCAAGAATGGCGATGACGATAAAGATCAGGATGGTGAACGGCAGGTCGATCAGGCTGGTCAGGGTCAGCGAAGCGAGGAAATCGCGCAGGCTCTGAAACTCGTGAATGTTCTGCGCAAAGCTGCCGACTCGCGCCGGGCGATACTTCATCGACATGCCGACGATGCGCTCGAACAGCGTCGCCGAGATGATCAGGTCGGTCTTCTTGCCGGCCAGATCCAGGCACAAACTGCGCAGGCTTTTGAGGATCAGGTCGAACAGATAAGCGCCGGTGATCCCGAGGGCCAAGACCCACAGGGTCGCTTCGGCCTGGTTCGGCACCACGCGGTCGTAGACGTTCATCACAAACAGCGGCGCGGCCATCGCAATGATGTTGATCAGGAAACTTGCGGCAATCGCATCGGCATACAGCCAGCGCGAACGCTTGAGGGTGTCGCGGAACCACGAGCGAGCGCGCGGAATCAGCGTGCCGTGGTTAACGTCGAATTTGTGTTGCGGCTGGGCGAAGAAGACTTTACCGGTGTAATCGTCGGCGAGCAGTTCGCGGCTGACCACGGACTCGCCACCGTCGCTTTCGCTGAGCAGCACCCGCGCTTCGTCGTCACCTTGCCAGCCCAACAGGACGGCGCTGCGGCCATCCTTGAGCAGCAACAGCGCGGGCATGGCGATCGCCGGAATTTCTTCCAGCTTGCGCTGCAACACCCGCCCTTGCAGGCCGGCGCGAGCCGCCGCGCGGGGCAGCAACTCGACACTCAAACGTTGTTTGGGCAGCGGCAGGCCGGTGGTCAGCATCGCCGCGCTGGCAGGCTTCTGATGGAGCATGCAAAGGGCGAGCAGACCGTCCAGTAACGGATCGTCGTGCAACGCGCGTGGATCATGACTGAGATGAACTCGACTGACTTCTGATTCCACGCTCGACACTCTTTAACAGTTGAAAGGGATAACTCAATTCATCCCAGGCAGCTGAACCTTGGGCTTCACGTCGTTCTGCACAACGGATGCCAACGGCGCGACCACTCCCTGGCTTCTGAGCAACTCGCCCATGGTCGCCTTGATTCGGTACTGAGTAAATAACTGAATGTTTTTGATTTCAGCCAGACGCCGCGATGCGGTGAACAGCTCGTTTTCGCTGTCGAGCAAATCGAGCAGGGTGCGTTCGCCGAGGCTGAATTGACGCTGGTAAGCAGTGCGCACGGCGGTGCTGTGATCGACGTATTGCTGCGCGATCGGCACCTGCGCATTGGCGTTGTTCAAGGCGTTCCAGGCCAGGCCCAGCTCTTCGTTCAACTGACGCAGGGCGTTGTTGCGGATGTCCAACGCCTGGTTCGACAGGTACGACTTCGATTCCAGATCAGCCTTGTTGCTGCCACCGGAATAGAGGTTGAAGCGCATGCGCAGCATGGCTTGCCACTCGTTGTTGTGACCGTTCTGGCCATCGATATCGTTGTCGGCGGTGCGGCCCAGTTCAGCGTCGAAACGCGGGTAGAAGGTCGACTTGGCGGTCTCGTACTGCTTCTCGGCAGCGGCGATATCGGACTCGGCCGAACGCAGGATCGGGCTGTTTTCGACCATCTGCGTGCGCGCTTCATTGAGGTTGGCCGGCATCATCGCGATGAACGGCGCCGGGCGCTCCAGCTGATCCGGCATCTGGCCGACGGCGCTGAGGAAGTTGGTTTCCGAGTCGGCGAGGTTGGTCTGCTCGGTGATCAGGTTGTTGCGGGCCTGAGCCATACGCGCTTCAGCCTGATCAAGGTCGGCGCCGCTGCCGACGCCGCGCTGGGTGCGCAACTGGATCTGGTCGTAGATACGCTGGTGGCTCTTGAGGTTTTCTTCGGCCAGACGCACGAACTCGCGACGGGTCAGCACGTCCAGATAAACCTGGGCGACGGTCAACGCGGTGCGCTCGGAAGTGCCGAGCAACGAGTAAGCGCGGGAGTTAACGGTGGCTTGTTGACGCCCGACTTCGCTGGAAGTGGCAAAACCGTCAAAAACCATTTGCGAGAGACGTAAACTTGACTCGCTGCGGTTCAGAGTTTCGTAGTGGTTACCGGAATCGGCGCGCGTGGTCACGCTGTCGGTGCCTTCACGGCCATAACCACCCAGCAGATCGACCTTCGGCAGGTATCCACCTTTCGCTGCTCTTAATTGATAATCCGCCGCCAAACGACTGTTGACCCCTGCCTGGATCTCCGGATGGACATCCAATGCCTGCTGCATGGCTTCTGGTAAGGATTGTGCTTGTACAAAAGAGGCGGCGAGAGCGAAGGGTACGGCGAAAAGCAGGGGCGAACGCATGGTAGGAATTTCCCAGAACTTCTTGTCTTGAATCACAGCAAAAACGGGGCGCTGCGTCGGATGATGGCAACCAGATTGACCGTATGTCGGAAAGTTCAAAACAGGAACTGGATCACACGCTGAAGGACGGGTCGCCGCGGAAATATCAATGTGACATTACTGGGGCGATTGTTTAGGATGGCACCCAGAAGGTCAATAGTTTGGCATAAAGTTAATAGCGAAAGAATCTAGCCAAATTATTGACGATTAGACGCGTCAAACTTGCTACGCAAAATTTAAAAGTACGTCCAGACTGAATCGGCGCCCATGCCATCAGGTCCATGGAAGTCAACTGAACGTGACACCCGGAGAGTCTTCAATGAGCAGTGTTGTTGCCATCGTCAAAAGCATTGTTGGTCAGGTATTCGTGGTGTCACCAGAGGGCGTGCGTCGCGTACTCGTTGAAGGCGATCGCCTGTTTGTCGGCGACCAGATCGACACCGGCCTCTCCGGCGCCGTGTCGCTTGAATTGGCAGATGGCCGCACCCTCGACCTCGGTCGCGAAACGCAGTGGAGCGCCAACGCGCCCGACTCCAGCACTGACCTGGCCGAAGCCACCGCGCAGGCAGCGCCGTCGGTAGAAGAATTGCAGCAAGCCATCGCCGCCGGTGTCGACCCGACGACCGCCCTCGACGCCACCGCTGCCGGCCCAAGCGCTGCAGGCACTGGCGGTGCTGCCGGTGGTGGCCACAGTTTCGTGATGCTCGACGCCACCGCTGGCCGCGTTGACCCGACGATTGGCTTCCCGACCGCAGGCATCAACGCTGCCGGTCAGACCACGCAAGACATCACCGGCGGGCAGACCACCGACACCACCACGAATGCCCTGCGCGATTCGACCCTGAGCGTCAGCGCCACACCGACCATCACCGAAGCCGGTGGCGTGCTGGTGTACACCGCGACCCTGACCCAGGCGCCGCTGACGGACCTGACCATCACCCTGTCCAACGGCGCGGTGATTGTGGTTCCGGCCGGTTCGACCACGGGCACCGTCAACGTACCGCTGGCGCCGAGCGACACTGTTTATAACGACTCGACCCAGATCGACGTGACCGTCACCGGCACCACCGGCGGCAACGGCATCAACGTGACCCCGCCAACCGTCCCGGCCACGACCCAGGTCACCGACACCATCGACACCACCACCGTCACTTTGACGGCGGGCACGAGTGTCACCGAAGGCGGCCAGATCACTTACACCGCGACCCTGACCAACCCGGCGCAAACGCCGGTGACCGTCACCCTGTCGAACGGCTCGACCATCACCATTGGCGCGGGCCAGACCACCGGCACCGTCAACGTGCCAACGCCGCCGAACGACGTCTATAACAACGGCAGCACCGTCACCACCACCATCACTGGTGCCACCGGTGGCAACTTCGAAAATCTGGTGCCAAACCCGACGCCAGCGACCACCACCATTACCGATTCGGTGGACACCACCACGGTCACGCTGACCGCTGGCTCGACCGTCACTGAAGGCGGTCAGATCACCTACACCGCGACCCTGACCAACCCGGCGCAGACGCCGGTGACCGTCACTCTGTCGAACGGCTCGACCATTACCATCGAAGCCGGCCAGACCACGGGCGTAGCCAACGTGCCGACCCCGGCCAACGACGTCTACAACAATGGCAGCACTGTCAGCACCACGATTACCGGCACCACCGGTGGCAACTTCGAAAATCTGGTGCCGAACCCGACGCCAGCGATCACCACCATTACCGATTCGGTGGACACCACCACGGTCACCCTGACCGCTGGCTCGACCGTCACCGAAGGCGGTCAGATCACTTACACCGCGACCCTGACCAACCCGGCGCAGACGCCGGTGACCGTCACTCTGTCGAACGGCTCGACCATTACCATCGAAGCCGGCCAGACCACGGGCGTCGTCAACGTGCCGACCCCGGCCAATGACGTCTACAACAACGGCAGCACTGTCAGCACCACGATTACCGGCACCACCGGTGGCAACTTCGAAAATCTGGTGCCGAACCCGACGCCAGCAGTGACCACCATTACCGATTCGGTGGACACCACCACGGTCACCCTGACCGCTGGCTCGACCGTCACTGAAGGCGGTCAGATCACTTACACCGCGACCCTGACCAACCCGGCGCAGACCCCGGTGACCGTCACTCTGTCGAACGGCTCGACCATTACCATCGAAGCCGGCCAGACCACTGGCGTCGTCAACGTGCCGACCCCGGCCAATGACGTCTACAACAACGGCAGCACTGTCAGCACCACGATTACCGGCACCACCGGCGGCAACTTCGAAAATCTGGTGCCAAACCCGACGCCAGCGACCACCACCATTACCGATTCGGTGGACACCACCACGGTCACCCTGACCGCTGGTTCGAGCGTCACTGAAGGCGGCCAGATCACTTACACCGCGACCCTGACCAACCCGGCGCAGACGCCGGTGACCGTCACTCTGTCGAACGGCTCGACAATCACCATCGAAGCCGGCCAGACCACTGGCGTCGTCAACGTGCCGACCCCGGCCAACGACGTCTACAACAATGGCAGCACCGTCAGCACCACGATTACCGGCACCACCGGTGGCAACTTCGAAAACCTGGTGCCAAATCCGACGCCAGCAGTAACCACTATCACTGATTCGGTCGACACCACCAACGTCAGCCTCACCGCCACCGGCACCGTCGTTGAAGGTGGCCAGATCACTTACACCGCGACCCTGACCAACGCCGCGCAAACGCCGGTGACGATCACCCTGTCGAACGGTTCGACCATCACCATTGAAGCCGGCAAAACCACCGGCAGCGTCAACGTGCCGACAGCGGCCAACGACGTCTACAACAATGGCAGCACGGTCAGCACCACGATTACCGGCGCTACCGGTGGCAACTTCGAAAACCTGGTGCCGAACACCACGCCAGCGACCACCACGATTACCGATTCGATCGACACCACCAATCTGTCGCTGTCCGCGACCGGCACCGTTGCTGAAGGCGGCTCGATCGTTTACACCGCAACCCTGACCAATCCGGCCGGCACGCCGGTCACCGTGACCCTGAGCAACGGCTCGGTGATCACCATCGACGCCGGCAAGACCACCGGCACCGTGACCGTCGCGGCACCGGCGGATGACGTTTATAAAGACGCCGGCCAAGTCGAAGTCAGCATCAATAACGTCACTGGCGGCAATTTCGAGAACCTGGTGCCGAGCACCGTTCCGGCCGTCACCGAAGTGACCGACACCGTCGACACCTCGACCGTGAAATTGACGGCTGACACCTCGGTGGCTGAAGGCGGCACCGTCACTTACACCGCAACCGTTGGCGCGCCAGTCACCGGCTCGCCGGTTGTCGTGACCTTGGCCAACGGCCAAAACATCACCATCGCGGTCGGCCAAACCACCGGCACCGTGACCACCACCGCGCCGAACGACGCGCTGGCCGGCAACGCGCCGCTGAGCAACTCGATCACCAACGTCAGCGGTGGCAATTACGAAAATCTGGTCGCCGACAAAACTCCGGTCTCCACTAACGTCACCGATGTTGCCGACACCACCAACCTGTCGCTCAGCGCCACCGGTTCTGTGGCTGAAGGCGGTTCGATCGTCTACACCGCAACCCTGACCAACCCGGCCGGCACACCGGTGACCGTGACCCTGTCGAACGGCTCGGTGATCACCATCGAAGCGGGCAAAACCACCGGCACCGTGACCGTCGCTGCGCCTGCCGATGACGTCTATAAAGACGCCGGCAAAGTCGAAGTCAGCATCGACAACGCCACTGGCGGCAACTTCGAGAACCTGGTGCCAAGCACCGTTCCGGCTGTCACCGAAGTGACCGACACCCTCGACACGTCGACCGTCAAACTGACCGCTGACACCACCGTGGCTGAAGGCGGAACCGTCACTTACACCGCAACCGTTGGCGCGCCGGTCACCGGTTCGCCTGTCGTCGTGACCTTGGCCAATGGCCAAACCATCACCATCGCGGTCGGCCAGACCACCGGCACCGTAACCGCCACTGCACCGAACGATGCGTTGACCGGCCATGCGCCGCTGACCACGTCGATCACTGAGGTTTCCGGCGGTAACTACGAAAATCTGGTGGCTGACAAAACTCCGGTCAGCACCACCGTCACCGACACCACCGACACCACCAATCTGTCCCTCAGCGCCACCGGCACTGTGGCTGAAGGCGGTTCGATCGTTTACACCGCGACCCTGACCAATGCTGCCGGCTCGCCCGTCACCGTAACCTTGTCGAACGGCGCCGTGATCACCATCGAGGCCGGTAAAACCACCGGCACCGTGACCGTCGCCGCACCTGCCGATGACGTCTACAAAGACGCCGGCAAAGTCGAAGTGAGCATCAAGGACGCCACCGGCGGCGACTTCGAGAACCTTGTACCGAGCACCACGCCAGCCGTCACCGACGTGACCGACACCCTCGACACCCTCGACACCTCGACCGTGAAATTGACCGCGACCGAGACCGCTGCTGAAGGTGGCACCGTCACTTACACCGCGACCGTCGGCGCACCAGTCACCGGTTCGCCGGTCATCGTGACCCTGGCCAACGGTCAGACCATCACCATCGCCGTCGGCCAGACCACCGGCACCGCGACCGCCATCGCACCGAACGATGCGTTGACCGGTCACGCGCCTCTGACCAACTCGATCACCGAAGTCAGCGGCGGCAACTACGAAAATCTGGTGGCTGACAAAACCCCGGTCAGCACCACCGTGACCGACACCACTGACACCACCAACCTGACGCTCAGCGCCACCGGTACCGTGGCTGAAGGCGGTTCGATCGTTTACACCGCGACCCTGACCAACGCAGCAGGCTCGCCAGTCACCGTGACCCTGAGCAACGGCTCGGTAATCACCATCGACGCTGGCAAAACCACCGGCACCGTGACCGTCGCTGCGCCTGCCGATGACGTCTATAAAGACGCCGGAAAAGTCGAAGTAACCATCAAGGAAGCCACTGGCGGCGACTTCGAGAACCTGGTGCCAAGCACCGTTGCAGCCGTGACCGACGTCACTGACACCATCGACACCTCGACGGTGAAACTGACCGCCACCGAAACCGCTGCTGAAGGCGGCACCGTCACTTACACCGCGACTGTTGGTGCGCCAGTGACCGGCTCGCCTGTCGTCGTGACCCTGGCTAACGGTCAGAGCATCACTATCGCTGTCGGCCAAACCACCGGCACCGTGTCGACCACCGCACCGAACGACGTGCTGGCCGGCCACGCGCCGCTGACCAACTCGATCACCAACGTCAGCGGCGGCAACTACGAAAATCTGGTCGCCGACAAAACCCCGGTCAGCACCACCGTGACCGACACCGTCGACACCACCACCGTTTCGCTGACCGCCACCGGCAACGTCAACGAAGGCGGGCAGATCGTCTACACCGCGACCCTGACCAACCCGGCCGGCACCCCGGTGACCGTGACCCTGAGCAACGGTTCGACCATCACCATCGACGCCGGCAAGACCACCGGCACCGTGACCGTTCCTGCGCCTGCCGATGACGCCTACAAAGACGCCGGCAAAGTCGAAGTGACCATCAAGGGCACCGACGGCGGCAATTTCGAAAACCTGGTGGCCAATCCGACGCCAGCGGTGACCAACGTCGCCGACACCATCAACACCACGCACCTGACCCTCAGCGCTGAAAGCTATGTGCTCGAAGGCACGTCGATCACTTACACCGCGACCCTGACCAACGCCGCGCAAACGCCGGTGACCGTCAACCTGAGCAACGGCCAGACCATCACCATCGAAGCCGGCAAAACCAGCGGTTCGGTGACCATCGCGGCGCCGAGCGATGACGTTTACAAAGACGTCAGCAAGCTCACCGTGACCATGACCGATGCCACCGGCGGTAACTTCGAAAAACTCGACGTCAGCAAGACCCCGGTCAGCACCACCGTCAATGACACCGTCGACAAAACCACGCTGACCCTCAGCGCCAACGACACCGTCAGCGAAGGTGGCCAGATCACCTACACCGCGACCCTGAGCAATCCGGCCGGCACCGCCATGACCGTGACCCTGGCCAACGGCGCAGTGATCAACATTGCTGCCGGTGCGACCAGCGGTTCGGTGAATTTCGCCGCGCCTGCCAACACCCCGTACATTGACGGCGGCAAAGTACAGACCGCGATTGCCAGCCACAGCGGCGGCAACTTCGAGCAGGTCGATGCCAACCGTTCGGCGGTGGTCACCACCGTCACCGACACCGTCGACACCACCAATATCAGCCTGAGCGCCACCGGTTCGGTCGCCGAGGGCGGCTCGATCGTCTACACCGCAAGCCTGACCAACGCGGCCGGCACGGCCATGACCGTGACCCTGAGCAACGGCGCGGTGATCAACATCGCCAAAGGCGCGACCTCTGGCACTGCCACCGTCGCCGCACCGGGCGATGACGTCTACAAGGACGCCGGCAAAGTCGACGCGAGCATCACCAAAACCACGGGCGGCAACTTCGAGAACCTGGTGGTCGACAAGACTCCAGCGGTCACCGACGTCACCGACACCATCGACAACAGCACCGTTTCGCTGACCGCCACCGCCGCCACCGTTGAAGGCGGCGTGGTGGTTTACACCGCGTCCGTGACCGCTCCGGTTACCGGCGCGCCGGTTGTCGTGACCCTGTCCAACGGCCAGACCATCACCATTCCGGTCGGCGCCAGCAGCGGCAGCGTCAACTTCACCGCACCGAACGATGCACTAGCCGGCGGCAACACGCTGAGCGTGAAAATCGACGGCACCAGCGGCGGCAACTACGAAAATCTCGTCGCAGATAAAACCCCGGCCGTAACGTCGGTGACCGACACCGTCGACACCACCAACCTGTCGCTGAGCGCGACCGGCACCGTGGCTGAGGGTGGTTCGATTGTTTACACCGCAACCCTGACCAACCCGGCTGGCACGCCAGTCACCGTGAACTTGTCGAACGGTTCGACTATCACCATCGAAGCGGGCAAAACCACCGGTTCCGTGACCGTTGCCGCGCCAGCCGATGACGTCTACAAAGACGCCGGCAAAGTCGAAGTGACTATCAAGGACGCCACCGGCGGTAACTTCGAGAACCTCGTTCCAAGCACCACGCCAGCGGTGACCGACGTCACTGACACCATCGACACCTCGACCGTGAAACTGACGGCCGACACCACCGTGACTGAAAGCGGCACCGTCACTTACACCGCGACTGTCGGCGCGCCGGTCACCGGTTCGCCCGTCGTGGTGACCTTGGCCAATGGTCAAAACATCACGATTGAAGTGGGCAAAACCACCGGCACCGTGACCTTCACCGCACCGAACGATGCGCTGACCGGTCAGGCTTCGCTGACCAACTCGATCACCGGCGTGACCGGCGGCAACTACGAAAATCTGGTCGCCGACAAAACCCCGATCACCACCACCGTGACCGACACCACCGACACCACCAACCTGTCGCTCAGCGCCACCGGTTCCGTGGCCGAGGGTGGTTCGATCATCTACACCGCGACCCTGACCAATGCGGCAGGCTCGCCAGTCACCGTGACCTTGTCGAACGGTTCGGTGATCACCATCGAGGCCGGTAAAACCACCGGCACCGTGACCGTTGCAGCGCCAGCCGATGACGTCTACAAAGACGCCGGCAAAGTCGAAGTGACTATCAAGGACGCCACCGGCGGCAACTTTGAAAACCTGGTGCCGAGCACCACGCCAGCCGTGACCGAAGTCACCGACACCATCGACACCTCGACGGTCAAACTGACCGCCACCGAGTCTGCTGCTGAAGGCGGTACCGTCACCTACACCGCGACCGTCGGCGCACCAGTGACCGGTTCGCCTGTCGTCGTGACCCTGGCTAACGGCCAGAACATCACTATCGAAGTCGGCAAAACCACCGGCACCGTGAGCACTACCGCGCCGAACGACGCGCTGAACGGCCACACGCCGCTGACCAACGCGATCACCGACGTGACCGGCGGTAACTACGAAAATCTGGTCGCCGACAAAACCCCGGTTTCGACCACCGTCACCGACACCGTCGACACCACCGATCTGACGCTGAGCGCGACCGGCACCGTCGCCGAGGGCGGTTCGATTGTTTACACCGCGACCCTGACCAATCCGGCCGGCACGCCGGTAACCGTGAACCTCTCGAACGGTTCGACAATCACCATCGAAGCGGGCAAAACCACCGGCACCGTGACCGTTGCAGCGCCAGCCGATGACGTCTACAAAGACGCCGGTAAAGTCGAAGTGACCATCAAGGACGCCACGGGCGGTAACTTCGAGAACCTCGTTCCGAGCACCGCGCCAGCCGTGACCGAAGTCACCGACACCATCGACACCTCGACGGTCAAACTTACCGCTACCGAGTCTGCTGCTGAAGGTGGCACCGTAACCTACACCGCGACCGTCGGCGCGCCAGTCACCGGTTCGCCGGTTGTCGTGACCTTGGCTAATGGTCAGAACATCACCATCGAAGTGGGTAAAACCACCGGCACCGTGAGCACTACCGCGCCGAACGATGCGTTGACCGGTCATGCTCCGCTGACCAACTCGATCACCAACGTTTCCGGCGGCAACTACGAAAATCTCGTGGCCGACAAAACCCCGGTCAGCACCACCGTGACCGACACCACCGACACCACCAACCTGTCGCTCAGCGCCACCGGTTCTGTGGATGAAGGCGGCCAGATCACCTACACCGCAACCCTGACCAACGCTGCTGGCAGCCCGGTAACCGTGACCTTGAGCAACGGCTCGGTGATCACCATCGACGCTGGCAAAACCACGGGCACCGTGACCGTCGACGCACCGAAAGATGACGTCTACAAAGACGCCGGCACTGTTGAAGCGACCATCAAAGGCGCAACCGGTGGCGATTTCGAAAACCTCGTCACCAGCACCGCCCCGGCCGTCACCACCGTCAACGACACCATCGACACCTCCACCGTGTCGCTGACCGCCACCGCCAACGTCGCCGAAGGCGAAACCGTGGTCTACACCGCGACCGTGACCGCGCCAGTCACTGGCTCGCCGGTTGTCGTCAACCTGTCCAACGGCCAGACCATCACCATCGCCGTCGGTGAAACCACCGGCACGGTGAACTACGTTGCACCGAACAGCCCATTGGCCGGCGGCAGCTCGCTGAGCGTGACCATCGATGGCGCCACTGGCGGCAACTACGAAAAACTCGCGGTCGACGGCAAGTCCGCCGACACCGCGGTGTCGGACACCAACGACACCACCAACCTGAACCTGACCGCGACCGACTCGGTGGCTGAAGGTGGTTCGATCGTTTACACCGCGACCCTGACCAACGCCGCCGGTACTCCGGTGACCGTGACCCTGTCGAACGGCGCAGTGATCACCATCGAAGCGGGCAAAACCAGCGGCACCGTGACCGTTGCGGCTCCGGCGGATGACGTTTACAAGGACGCTGGCAAAGTCGAAGCAACCATTTCGACGGCGACTGGCGGCAACTTCGAGAACCTGGTGCCGAGCACCGTTCCGGCCGTGACCAACATCACCGACACCATCGACACCACCACCGTCAAACTGACCGCGACCGAGTCGGCGGCTGAGGGTGGCACCGTCACTTACACCGCGACTGTGGGTGCGCCTGTGACGGGTTCGCCGGTTGTGGTGACCTTGGCCAATGGTCAGAACATCACGATTGAAGTGGGCAAAACCACTGGTACCGTGACCACCACTGCGCCGAACGATGCGTTGACCGGTCATGCTGCGCTGACCAATGCAATTACCGACGTTTCTGGCGGCAACTACGAAAATCTGGTGGCCGATAAGACGCCGGTGTCGACCAACGTTACTGATACTGTCGACACCACTAACCTGTCGCTGTCAGCGACCGGTTCCGTGGCTGAGGGTGGTTCGATCGTTTACACCGCAACTCTGACCAACGCTGCTGGCTCGCCAGTGACCGTGACACTGTCGAACGGTGCCGTGATCACTATCGAAGCTGGCAAAACCAGCGGCAACGTGACCGTCGCGGCGCCTGCCGATGACGTCTACAAAGATGCTGGCAAAGTCGAAGCGACCATTTCTGCCGCAACCGGTGGCGACTTCGAAAAACTGGTACCGAGCACTGTTCCAGCCGTTACCGAAGTGACTGACACCATCGACACCTCGACCGTGAAACTGACCGCGACCGAGTCCGCTGCTGAAGGTGGTGCGGTTGTTTACACCGCTACTGTTGGCGCGCCTGTGACTGGTTCGCCAGTTGTAGTGACCTTGGCCAACGGCCAGAACATCACGATTGAAGTGGGCAAAACCACTGGCACCGTGACCTTCACTGCGCCGAATGATGCGCTGACTGGTCATGCTCCAATCACCAACGCAATTACCGGTGTGACTGGCGGCAACTACGAAAATCTCGTAGCCGACAAAACTCCGGTTTCGACCAACGTCACCGATACCGTCGACACTACCAATCTGTCGCTGTCCGCGACCGGTTCCGTGGCTGAAGGTGGCTCGATCGTTTACACCGCGACCCTGACTAACGCTGCTGGCTCGCCAGTCACCGTGACTCTGTCGAACGGTGCTGTGATCACCATCGAAGCGGGCAAAACTTCCGGCACCGTGTCTGTTCCAGCGCCAGCCGATGACGTCTACAAGGACGCCGGTAAAGTTGAAGCGACGATTTCGACTGCTACCGGTGGCAACTTCGAAAATCTGGTACCGAGCACTGCTCCAGCCATTACCGAAGTAACCGACACCATCGACACCTCGACCGTCAAACTCAGCGCTTCCGAAACAGCGGCCGAGGGTGGCACCGTCACCTACACCGCGACTGTTGGTGCGCCAGTGACCGGTTCGCCGGTTGTGGTGACCTTGGCCAACGGCCAGAACATTACGATTGAAGTGGGTAAAACCACCGGCACCGTGACCACTACTGCGCCGAATGACGCACTGACTGGCCATGCTGCGCTGACCAATGCGATCACCGACGTTTCTGGCGGCAACTACGAAAATCTGGTGGCTGACAAGACACCGGTTTCGACCAATGTTACTGATACCGTCGACACCACTAACCTGTCGCTGTCCGCGACTGGCTCCGTGGCTGAAGGTGGCTCGATTGTTTACACCGCGACACTGACTAACGCTGCTGGCTCGCCAGTCACCGTGACCCTGTCGAACGGCGCCGTGATCACCATCGAAGCCGGTAAAACGTCGGGCAACGTCACCGTCGCTGCGCCAGCCGATGACGTCTACAAAGACGCCGGCAAAGTTGAAGCAACCATTTCTGCCGCAACCGGTGGTGACTTCGAAAAACTGGTACCGAGCACTGTTCCAGCCATTACCGAAGTAACCGACACGATCGATACCTCGACCGTCAAACTCAGCGCTTCCGAAACAGCGGCCGAGGGTGGCACCGTCACCTACACCGCGACCGTTGGTGCGCCAGTGACCGGCTCGCCTGTCGTCGTCACACTGGCCAACGGTCAGAACATCACGATTGAAGTGGGTAAAACCACTGGCACCGTGACCTTCACCGCACCGAACGACGCGCTGACCGGTCATGCGCCGATCACCAACTCGATTACCGGCGTGACTGGCGGTAACTACGAGAACCTGGTGGCTGATAAGACGCCGGTTTCGACCAACGTCACCGATACCGTCGACACCACCAATCTGTCGCTGTCCGCGACCGGTTCCGTGGCTGAAGGCGGATCGATTGTTTACACCGCAACCCTGACTAACGCTGCTGGCTCGCCAGTCACCGTGACTCTGTCGAACGGCGCTGTGATTACCATCGAAGCCGGCAAAACTTCGGGCAACGTCACCGTCGCGGCTCCTGCTGACGACGTTTACAAAGACGCCGGCAACGTCCAGGCCACCATCAAAACCGCCACCGGTGGCAATTTCGAAAACCTGGTAACCAGCACCGCGCCAGCCGTGACCAGCGTCACCGACACCATCGACACTTCGACCGTCAAACTGACGGCCGATACTTCGGTCGCTGAAGGCGGCAACGTCACCTATACCGCCACCGTCGGCGCTCCGGTTACTGGTTCGCCGGTCACTGTAAACCTGTCCAACGGCCAGAGCATCACCATCGAAGTCGGCAAAACCACCGGAACTGTGATCTTCACCGCACCGAACGATGCGCTGACTGGCCATGCTCCGCTGACCAACGCGATCACTGGCGTAACCGGCGGCAACTACGAAAATCTCGTGGCCGACAAAACTCCGGTTTCGACCAATGTGACTGACACTGTCGACACCACCAATTTGTCGCTGTCGGCGACCGGCTCTGTCGCCGAGGGTGGCTCGATCGTTTACACCGCAACTCTGACCAACGCTGCTGGCTCGCCAGTAACCGTGACCCTGTCGAACGGTGCCGTGATCAACATCGAAGCTGGTAAAACCACTGGCACCGTCACCGTCGCGGCTCCTGCTGACGACGTTTACAAAGACGCCGGCAACGTCCAGGCCACCATCAAAACCGCCACCGGTGGCAATTTCGAAAACCTGGTAACCAGCACCGCGCCAGCCGTGACCAGCGTCACCGACACCATCGACACTTCGACCGTCAAACTGACGGCCGATACTTCGGTCGCTGAAGGCGGCAACGTCACCTATACCGCCACCGTCGGCGCTCCGGTTACTGGTTCGCCGGTCACTGTAAACCTGTCCAACGGCCAGAGCATCACCATCGAAGTCGGCAAAACCACCGGAACTGTGATCTTCACCGCACCGAACGATGCGCTGACTGGCCATGCTCCGCTGACCAACGCGATCACTGGCGTAACCGGCGGCAACTACGAAAATCTCGTGGCCGACAAAACTCCGGTTACGACCAATGTGACTGACACTGTCGATACCACCAATCTGTCGCTGTCCGCGACCGGCTCTGTCGCCGAGGGTGGCTCGATTGTTTACACCGCGACATTGACCAACGCCGCTGGCTCGCCAGTCACCGTGACGCTGTCGAACGGCGCAGTCATCAATATCGAAGCGGGTAAAACCACCGGCACCGTCACCGTCGCGGCTCCAGCTGACGACGTTTACAAAGACGCCGGCAACGTGCAGGCAACCATCAAAACCGCCACCGGTGGCAACTTCGAAAATCTGGTTACCAGCACTGCGCCAGCCGTGACAAGTGTCACTGACACCATCGACACCACGACCGTGAAACTGACGGCCACCGCTAGCACAGCCGAAGGTGGCAACGTCGTCTACACCGCCACTGTTGGTGCTCCGGTAACCAATTCGCCTGTGGTCGTAACGCTGGCTAACGGTCAGACCATCACCATCGGCGTGGGCCAGACCACGGGCACTGCCACCACCACGGCGCCAAACGACGCACTGACTGGCCATGCTCCACTGACCAACTCGATCACCAACGTCAGCGGCGGCAACTTCGAGAACCTCGTCGCCGACAAGACGCCAGTCAGCACCACCGTGACCGACACCGTCGACACGACAAACCTGACGCTGAGCGCTACCAACTCGGTCGCTGAAGGTGGTTCGATCGTTTACACCGCAACCCTGACTAACGCCGCTGGCTCGCCTGTCACCGTGACGCTGTCGAACGGTGCGGTAATCACCATCGACGCCGGTAAAACCACCGGCACTGCGACGGTTCCAGCGCCAGCCGATGACGTCTACAAAGACGCCGGCACCGTGCAAGCAACCATCAGCAGCGCCACCGGTGGCAGCTTCGAGAACCTGGTACCAAGCACTGCTCCAGCGATCACCAGCGTGACCGATACCATCGACACCACGACCGTGAAACTCACTGCGACTACAACCGCAGCCGAGGGTGGCAACGTCGTTTACACGGCAACCGTTGGTGCTCCGGTAACCGGCTCGCCAGTCACCGTGACCCTGGCCAACGGTCAGACGATCGCCATCGCTGTGGGTCAAACCACTGGCACCGCAACCACCACCGCACCAAACGACGTGTTGACCGGCCATGCACCACTGACCAACTCGATCACCAACGTAACCGGCGGCAACTACGAAAACCTCGTGGCCGACAAAACTCCGGTCAGCACCACCGTGACCGACACTGTCGATACGACGAACCTGTCGCTGTCCGCGACCGGCACCGTGGCTGAAGGTGGCCAGATCACCTACACCGCAACCTTGACCAACGCCGCTGGCTCGCCAGTCACCGTTACCCTGAGCAACGGCTCGGTGATCACCATCGACGCAGGCAAAACCACTGGCTCCGTCACCGTCGCTGCTCCAGCCGACGACGTCTACAAAGACGCCGGCAACGTGCAGGCAACCATCAAAACCGCCACCGGTGGCAGTTTCGAAAATCTGGTGACCAGCACCGCGCCAGCCGTGACCAGCGTCACCGACACCATCGACACCACGACCGTGAAACTGACGGCCACTGCGACAGCGGCCGAAGGTGGCAACGTCGTTTACACGGCAACCGTCGGTGCTCCGGTAACCGGTTCGCCAGTCACCGTGACCCTCGCCAACGGTCAGACGATCACCATCGCTGTAGGTCAAACCACTGGCACCGCAACCACCGCCGCACCTAACGATGTGTTGACCGGCCATGCGCCACTGACCAACTCGATCACCAACGTAACTGGCGGCAACTACGAAAACCTCGTAGCCGACAAAACTCCGGTCAGCACCACCGTGACCGACACTGTCGATACGACGAACCTGTCACTAAGCGCTACCAACTCGGTCGCCGAAGGTGGCTCGATCGTTTACACCGCGACATTGACCAACGCCGCTGGCTCGCCAGTGACGGTGACCTTGTCGAACGGCGCTGTGATCAACATCGAAGCCGGGAAAACCACCGGCACCGTGACCGTCGCTGCTCCGGCGGACGACGTCTACAAAGACGCCGGCACCGTGCAGGCAACCATCAGCAACGCCACCGGTGGCAACTTCGAAAGTCTGGTACCAAGCACGACGCCAGCCGTGACCAGCGTGACCGATACCATCGACACCACCACCGTGAAGTTGACCGCAACGGCGATAGCGGCAGAAGGCGGCAACGTCGTATACACCGCGACTGTCGGTGCTCCGGTTACCAATTCACCAGTAGTAGTGACTTTGGCCAACGGTCAGACCATCACCATCGACATCGGCAAAACCACCGGCACCGTGACCACCACCGCACCGAACGATGCCTTGACTGGCCACGCTCCACTGACCAACGCGATCACCAACGTAACCGGCGGCAACTACGAAAACCTCGTAGCCGACAAAACCCCGGTCAGCACCACCGTAACCGACACCATCGACACCACCAACCTGTCGCTGTCGGCGACCGGCACCGTGGCCGAAGGTGGCCAGATCACCTACACCGCAACCCTGACCAACGCCGCTGGCTCGCCAGTGACCGTTACCCTGAGCAACGGCTCGGTGATCACCATCGATGCAGGCAAAACCTCCGGCACCGTCACCGTTGCAGCTCCAGCCGACGACGTCTACAAAGACGCCGGCAACGTGCAGGCAACCATCAAAACCGCCACCGGTGGCAGCTTCGAAAATCTGGTGACCAGCACCACGCCAGCCGTGACCAGCGTCACTGACACTATCGACACCACCACGGTGAAGCTGACGGCAACGGCGACAGCGGCAGAAGGCGGCAACGTCGTCTACACCGCGACAGTCGGTGCGGCGGTAACCAACGCGCCTGTCGTGGTCACCCTGGCCAACGGTCAGACCATCACCATCGACATCGGCAAAACCACCGGCACCGTGACCACCATCGCACCGAACGATGCGCTGACTGGCCACACCCCACTGACCAACGCGATCACCAACGTCAGCGGCGGCAACTACGAAAATCTGGTCGCCGACAAGACGCCGGTCAGCACCACCGTGACCGACACCATCGACACCACCAACCTGTCGCTGTCGGCGACCGGCACCGTGGCCGAGGGTGGCCAGATCACCTACACCGCAACCCTGACCAACGCCGCTGGCTCGCCAGTGACCGTAACCCTGAGCAACGGCTCGGTGATCACCATCGAAGCCGGCAAAACCACCGGCACCGTGACCGTTCCTGCACCGGCTGACGACGTCTACAAAGACGCCGGTACCGTGCAGGCAACGATCAGCAACGCCACCGGTGGCAGCTTCGAAAACCTGGTAACCAGCAACACGCCAGCCGTGACCAGCGTCACCGATACCATCGACACCACTACTGTCAGCATCACCGGCAGCAGCTCGGTAACCGAAGGCCAGACCGCCAGCTACACCGTCAGCCTGAACCACCCGGCGCAAACCGATGTGACCCTGAAAATCGTCTACAGCGGTACCGCCGCCGACGGTTCGGACTTCACCGGTGTGTACACCGTGAAGATCCCGGCAGGTGCGAGCAGCGCGCAGTTCAACGTCGCCACCATCGATGACAAGATCACCGAAGGCACCGAGAACTTCGTGGTCAAGATCGACTCGGCCACGGGCGGCAACTTCGAGAACCTCGCGATCAGCGCCACCAACGGCAGCGTCAGCACCTCGATCATCGACAACGATGCACCGCCGGTCATCGATCTGGATGCCAACAACTCCAGCGGCGCCATCGGTGCCGACTACAAGGTGACGTTCACCGAAAACACCCCGGGCGCGGGTGTGTCGATTGCCGACACCGATATCAAGATCACCGACCCGGACAGCACCATGCTCACCGGCGCGACCGTGGTACTGACCAACCGTCAGGACGGCGATGCGCTGAACCTGGGCAACAGCGTCAACGGCATCACCATCAATGCCAACAGCACCAACGGCACCGTGACCCTGACCTTGTCGGGTAACGCGACGCTGGCTGACTACATGCAGGCCATCAAGAACATCAGCTTCACCAACAACAGTGAAGACCCGAGCACCGTGCCGCGCATCATCACCGTCACCGTGACCGATGGCGGTAACTACTCCAACACCGCGACCACCACGGTCAACGTGGTGGCGGTCAACGATGCGCCGATCGCCGCACCGAGCAACGTCACCGGCACGGAAGACACGCCGCTGATCCTCGGCTGGTCGACCTTCGGTGTGACGGATGTCGACAGCCCGGCGAGCAGCCTCGGGGTGAAAATCACCCAGCTGCCGGGCGAAGGCAAACTGCAGTATCTGGACGGTTCGACGTGGAAAGACGTCGCCAACAACCAGACCTTCAGCAAGGCCGATATCGACGCGGGCAAACTGCGCTTCATGCCGGATGCCAACGAGTCCGGCGCGAACGGCAATGCTGCGGGCATCGGCGATCAGAAGGCTGACTACGCACAACTGCAATTCCAGCCAACCGACGGCCAACTACTAGGCAGCACCGGCACGATCAAGATCGACATCACGCCAGTGGCTGATGCACCGACCCTGGGCGTGGCCGACAACAGCGTGAAGTCCACCGGGCTGATCAAGGAAGTCTGGACGGGCCTGTCGGGCCTCGGCACCAACGGCAACGGCGCCGATGCGACGACGTTGAAAAACGTCATCGACGCCGCCGGCAAACCGAACTCCAGCACCAACGTGACCAACGTGCAGTCCGACGGCAGCGTGACCGCCGGTACCGCATCGAAAACTTCCGGCCTGATCTATCTGGAAGCCGGCAAGAGCTACACCTTCACCGGTATCGGTGATGACAGCCTGTTGGTGACCATTGGCGGAAAAACCGTGGCCTCGACCACGTGGGGCGTGGGCGGCAACCTCAACGGCTCGTTCACCCCGACCACCAGCGGCTACTACACCCTCGACATCTACCACCACAACCAGAGCGGCCCGGGCAGCTATGACGTCAACCTGTCGGTCAACGGCGGCACGGCGATCGACCTGAGCAGCGCTGGCGTGCCGATCTACACCGGCGTGCAGGATCTGGTGAACTCCGGCGTGACCGTTTCCGATCTGCATGGCAGCAACGGCGAAGGCTATTACGACGGCTACAAGCTCAACACCGGCGCCGAAGGCACCAGCGTCAAGTTGTCGGCCGTGACCACGGGCCTGACCGACACCGACGGCTCGGAAACCCTGAGCGTGAAGATCAGCGGCGCACCGGTCGGCTCGGTACTCACCGACGGCGCGGGCCACAGCTTCACCGTCACCGCGACCAGTGGCGACGCCAACGTCACTGGCTGGAGCCTCGGCACCCTGACCGTGACCCCGCCGACCTACTACAACGGCCAGTTCAACCTGACCGTGACGTCGACCTCGACCGAAGCGCTGGGCGGTTCGGCCAGCACCACCGCGACCATTCCGGTCACCGTGGTGCCGGCGGTCTATAACGCCATCGTCGGCACTTCGGGCGATGACACCTTCAGCGGCACCGACGGCAACGACATCATGGTCGCTGACATCGGCGGTCTGACCGTGGTGCCGGGCACCAACTACAACATCGCGTTCATGGTCGACAGCTCGGGCAGCATGAGCACGTCGTCGATCAACGCGGCCAAGGACTCGCTGACGTCGGTGTTCAACACCCTCAAGCAGAGCCTCGGCGGCAACAACTCGGGCACGGTGAACATTTTCCTCGCTGACTTCGACACCCAGGTGAACAAGTCGGTGTCGGTGAACCTCAACGACCCGAACGCGCTGACGCAGCTCAAAGCCGTACTCGACTCGATGGCGTCCGGCGGCGGTACCAACTACGAGGACGTGTTCAAAACCACGGCCAACTGGTTCCAGAGCGCTGACGCTGTGGCCAACACCGGGGCGAAGAACCTCACGTACTTCATCACCGACGGGCAGCCGACCTACTACCAGAGCGGAGAGCAGACCAACCCGACGCTGTACAACAGCGTGAAGTTCGACAGCGTGGTGACGACCAGCAATTACAAGCTGGGCGATAGCTTCGCCACGTACATCGACAGCACGCACTATCTGAGCATCAGTGCCGCCGGTGCTGCTGTTCTGCAAACGTACAAAAACGGCAGCTGGAACTGGAGCAGCCTGGGCACCGTTCACGCTCAGGGCGACGGCACCTATGAGTTGTCGAACCTGGCGGGCAGCGGCAGCAGCACCAGCACAACCACCACCGATAACTCGACCAGCAGTTTCGCGCTGCTCAGCGGTCTGTCCAACGTTGAAGCCATCGGCCTCAACAGCGGTGTCAGCCTTAATGACCTGAAACCTTACGACTCGGACAAAACGCCACAAACCAACATCGATCCGAAGGATCTCGCCAACTCGATCATCGGTCACACCGAAGCGACCCTGCCGGGCAACGACGCGCTCAGCGGTGGCGACGGCAACGACATCCTGTTCGGCGATCTGGTGAGCTTCAACGGCATTGCCGGCGAGGGTTATCAGGCGATGCAGGCGTTCGTGGCCAAGGAAACCGGGGTCGACGTCAGCAAAGTCACCACCAGCAACGTGCACCAGTACATCACCGAGCACTATCAGGCGTTCGATGTGTCCGGCGCGCATGACGGCAACGACACGCTGTTGGGTGGCGCGGGCAATGACATCCTGTTCGGCTCGGGCGGTAACGACACGCTCGATGGCGGCAAAGGCAATGACATCCTGCTCGGTGGTACTGGCAACGACACGCTGATCGGCGGCTCGGGCAACGACATCCTTATCGGTGGTTCGGGTGCCGACACCTTCGTCTGGAAATCGGGCGACACCGGCAACGACGTGATCAAGGACTTCAAGGCCGCCGACGGTGACCGCATCGACCTGCGCGATTTGCTGCAGGGCGAAACCGGGAGCACCATCGACAACTTCCTGAAGATCACCACGGTCGATGGCACGTCGTCGCTGCAAGTCAGCTCGGCAGGCAAGTTCAACTCGGGCGATGCGGCTGCGGCCACGCCGGACGTGACGATCAAACTGGAAGGCAACAACTGGTCGAGTGCCAACATTCATAACCTGATTGCTGGTAGCGACCCGACCATCAAGGTCGACCACAACAACAGCTGATGCATGAACAAAACGGCCGCCCTGATGGGGCGGCCGTCACGTTTACGCCAATCGTCACGGTGACGATTGCGTCGCCGCACCGCATACTCGCGCGCAGTTGGCTATGCTGCTGACAGCATGACGCTGGTTCATTTCTGAGGGATGCTCAATGTTTTACGTGCAACGCGATGCGCAAGGTGTGTTGACGCGCGTGGAAGCGGCGGCTTACGCCGAAGCCACGGAAACGCTGCCGGCCGACAACCATGAAATCCAGGCGTGGTTCGCCAACGCTGCGGTGGAAAACAGCCTCAAACAGCTCAAGCAGAGCGACTTTGAAATGATTCGGGTACTCGACGACCTGATTCAAGTGCTGACCAGCAAAGGCGTGATCCGCGTCACCGACCTGCCGCCAGCGGCACAGGCCAAACTGCTGGATCGTAACCAGGCACGTGAGGCGTTGGGCGGGTTAAGCCAACTGATTGATGAAGATGAGAGCGGGCTGATTTAAAGCAAAAGATCGCAGCCTTCGGCAGCTCCTACATGAAATGCACTCCCCTGTAGGAGCTGCCGAAGGCTGCGATCTTTTTGTCTTTCCAGTCCCACATTTAAAATGCATTCCACTGTGGGAGCGGGCTTGCTCGCGAAAGCGTCATCACTGACGCCATCAGTTAAGGGATTACTGCCAAGGCTTCGGCTCACCCAGCAACTGCCCCTGAACCCCATACAAACCCATCTCGCGAATCACCGACAATTCCCCTTCGGTCTCGACGCGCTCGGCAATCAGCGGCAAATCAATACTGTGCGCCGCGCGCTGAATCGCCTCGATAAACAGACGCTTGTCGCTCTCCTGATCGATCGCCCGAATGTAGCTGCCATCGATCTTCAGATACGCCAACCCAAGCCGCGCCAGGTTGCCGATCATGCTGAAGCGCCCACCAAAGCGCTGCAGGCTCAGCGAGAAGCCCAACTCACGCAGACGACGGGTCAACTGCTCCAGCACAGCCTGATCCGGCAACTGTTCCTCGCCGATTTCCAGGGTCAAACGCGGGCCAAGATTGAAATGCGTACGCAGAATCTCAAAGACTTTATTCAGCGCCTGCGGATCCGCCAGCGTCGCTGACGACAAGTTCAGCGCCAGCGAATCTTCATGCCCTTTCATCTGCTCCAGTACGCGCTCAAGCATCAGGCGATCCAGTCGCGCCGTCCAGCCGAAGCGCTCCAGCCATGGCAGGAAACGCCCGGCAGGAATGGTCTGGCCGTGCTCATCGAGCAAGCGCGAGAGTACTTTGTAATGCAGCACCAGTTGCGTGTCCTGCGCCGCCACCACCGGTTGGAAATACAGCTCGAAACGCTGCTGAGTCAGCGCCTGATCGAGCAAGCGGTGCCAGGCATGGTGATCGTCGCCAACGTCGGCGGTCAGGCTCTGATCGAGGCACGCCCAGTTCTGCTCGCCCTGCCCTTCGGCTTGCGCCAACGCCTGATCGCCAAGGCTCAACACCGATTGCGGCGAGTCACCGTGAGCGAACGGCGCCAGACCAATCGATGCCACGGCCTCAACATCGGTAGCGCCGGTGGCGTGCAAACTGCTCAGCGCAGTGTCGAGATTCTGCGCCAGTTGCAGCGCTTCCTCCCGCACCAGCCCCGGCGCCAACACCGCGAATTCACCACCACGAATACGCGTGACGAGGTTCTGGGTTTCCGGGTATTTGGCGCACTCGCGGGACAATTGCTCGCCCACCGCTTTCAACAATTCATCAGTACGCTGACCGCCCAGACGCTGGTTAAGCCCGGCCAGATCCTTGACCCGCAACAGCAGCAGATAACCGGAGCTGGCCTGTTCGGCATTACTCACGCGGTTGTTCAGCTGCATCTCGAAATAACGTCGGTTGGCCAGCCCGGTGAGGTTGTCCTGATACGACTCGGCACGCAGCTTTTCACTGCGCTCGGCCTGCTCCTGGAACAGCGCTTTGAGTTTCTCGACCATCTGGTTCATGGCCAGTACCACGCGGCGCAATTCCGGTGTGCGCGGCAAGTCCGGCAGGCTGAGAAATTCGCGGCGGGCAATGGCGTGGGATTGCTTGACCATGTAATCCAGCGGTTTCAATTGCCGGCGCAACAGCAGCGCGCCAAGCACCGCACTCACCGCGCCACAGACCAGCAGCCAGCCAAGGCTGCCCAACGCGCTCTGCCACAGCTTGGCCACAGCGAACATCGGGTGGCTGACCACCTCGACCCGCGCCGCCTGCTCCCAGCCACGGCTGACCAGCGCATCGCCACCGGCGGGTTCGAGGCCGATCAGTTTGACGAACCAGTCCGGCACGTTGGTGACCGCCGGGCTGCCGCTGCGCTCGACCATGGTTTTGTCGGTCTTCACATCAACCACACGAATGCTCGCGTAATAGCCGCTGTCGAAAATCGAACTGACCAGCAACTCGACCATCGCCGGGTCGTCGATGTTCGGCGTCAGCGACAAGGCCAGCGCCGTCGCGGCGTCTTGGGCGTGCGAGCGCAACTGGTTGACGTACTGGGTACGCGAGCTTTCCAGACTGACCATGAAGCTGCCGGTGAAGGCGACCACCAGGAACAGACAGATAGCGATCAACAGCTGTTTGAACAAAGACATCTGAGCGCGTGCTCCTAGTTAGTCGTCTCGACCGGAAAACCTTCGGCCTGCATTTTCTTCAACACATCCTGCCAGCGTGACAGGCGTTTGGTATCACCGACCTTCTTGTTGCCCTTGGCGCCCGGCAAATACAACCCTTCAGCATTGAAAGAGTAGACCGGCAGCAAATCGGTTCGCTGCGACGCCGGTTGAATCTGATCGATCAGACTGTCGAGCACCAGCGGCATGGCATCGGGGGTGGAATAGTACGTCAGCACCATGTGCGCGCGATTCTGGCGCAGTGCCTTGACGTAAGTGATGCGCAGCTTGTCACTGGAGACGCCGAGATGGCGCAGGCTGAAATACTTGGCGATCGCATAGTCTTCGCAGTCGCCAGCGCCCTTCCACAGCGCCTCGATCGGCGTTTCCCAGTAATCGACCTCGTGCCACAGGTCGATGTCTTCGACGTAGCGCACCTGTTTGTTGAAAAACAGGTTCACCACTTTCAGCTTCTCCGTTTCGCTGGCCTGTTGCTGCGTCGCCAACAGATTCTGCCAGGCATCGATGCGCTGCTGCCCGGCACCGAGCGGCCCGTACAGGGTGGTGGCTTTGCGGCTGATCGCGGAAAAATCCCAATCGGCATGCAGACCGCCCAGCATAAGACTGGCCAGCAGCAGTGCGCAGCCTAGCCAGCGCAGAGTCCGAGGGATCGCGAAACGTACCGCCACAGCAGGTTTCCGGGGGGCAGGAAGGAAAGCGTTTGATGGTGAAGCTTAGCCCGTTAAAAGACAATGGCACGATGAGATCATCGGCATCGCGCTAAACTGTTTGCCAAGTATTCCTCTACACAGTTTGACAACTTGTAGGGCAATCACTAGTGTCATTTGGATCCAAATTCAGCCGACCTACAGGGTGCGTAGTCGTGACACAGAAGCCCAAGCCGCTACACAGCATTAAAGTCGATGGGCCGATTCCTGCACACCTGGCCCGCTCGATCATCGAAGAAACCCTGCGCGCAGCCATTCTCGATGGTCGCCTGCCGTGCGGCACCGCCCTGCGCCAGCAGGATTTGGCCGATTTGTTCGGGGTCAGCCGCATGCCGGTGCGCGAAGCGTTGCGCCAGCTCGAAGCGCAAGAACTGCTGAGCGTGACCACGCACAAAGGCGCGGTGGTCGCCGCGCTGATTCAGGGCGACGCCACGGAAACCTACGAATTGCGCATTCTGCTTGAGGGCGAGGCGCTGCGGCAGTCGATCCCGTTGCTGACAGCAGCCGATCACGAGCTCGCCGCCGGCTACATCCGCGAACTCGAAACCCAACACGACTACACCGAAATCGGTCGGCTCAATCGCCTGTTCCACATGGCGCTGTACGCCAAGGCGCCGAACAAGCGCCTGCTGCGTCTGGTCGAGGACGGTCTCAATGAAGAAGAACGCTTTCTGCGTTTCAACCTTGAAGCCATGGGCCTGGGTAAAACGTCTCAGGACGATCACCGCGACCTGTTGCAAGCCGCGATCGAGCGCGACGTTGAACGCTCGGTGATGCTGCTTGAGCAGCACCTCAACCGTGGTGTCGAGGTGATCACCCGCTATCTCGCCAGTCCTGCCGCGCAAAATCGCAAAGCCGCTTACTGACCTTTTGCACGCTGGGCGGGCTTCACGTCCGTCCGGTGAATAACCCGCTTACAAATCCTCTTTGCCGATCTTGCGTGAACACAGTGGCGGATCGGCCCCTTCGCTCTAACCTCCTCGCGCCTGCCAGTCCGAAATTGCCACGGTGGCAATGACTAATCGGTAATAGCCGTCGCGGTCATTTACCCGCACTCTTGAACGGCCAACCCCAATAAAGAACGGGGGCGCACCGCCTGGTGGTGCAGCCCCCGCAACAGGAACCTACGGAAGGAGCCTTGTCACGGGAAAAGGAAAGTCATGGCGCCGTTCCCGGCCAACTTTCATCCCTCAAACCACACCAATCTTTTTCATTAGAAAGTTGCTTCGAGTGAGGCATTCACTCTTGTCGACCAATTTTGGCTGTTATTGGCTGAAAGGAGTAACTACGCCCAAATAAAACTTAACCCGTAAGTTTTATCGGGGGCACTCATATTTGAAAAACACCCAACTTAAAATAATTAAAATTACACTTGTTAAATGCTTTTGCCGTGTATTACTTTTCTCTCGCCGAGTTTGAAATTCGCTGCAAACTTCGGCACAAGCTATATGCCACACCCATGACGACAGCGGCCCTCCAGCAGCCCGCAGGCTTTAATCGCCAGTACATTCAGTACAACAACTTCCGTCTGGAAGTCTTTGTCGCCCGTCGACAAGTTACAAGCAAGCCTTCGCTCCACTGATTGCGCAGTTGAAACAAAAGTGCCATTCCATAATCAATGATAAAGGACATCATGATGCCCACTAAGCACCAACTCGCCCTGAAGAAAGCCGAACTTAGCATTCACCCGATCTTTTCCGAGATCAACTCGTTATCGGTCTTGCGCCGCTTTATGGAAACCCACGTGTTTGCCGTGTGGGATTTCATGTCGCTGACCAAACGCCTGCAGCAGGAACTGACCTGCACGTGTTTGCCGTGGCTACCGCCGCGTGATCCTCGTGCGGCACGGCTGATCAATGAAATCGTCCTTGGCGAAGAATCCGACGATCGTCTGGCCCACGGTCACTACAGCCATTTCGAGTTGTACCTGGATGCAATGCGCGAAATCGGCGCGAGTACCACGGCAGTGGAGCGCTTCGTCGCGCTGCAACAGGAAGGCGTGAGCTACGACGTTGCGCTGCAAAGCATCGACGTCGATCCGGCCGCCGCGCAGTTTGTCCGCGACACCCTGCGCACCGCCCTCCATGCGCCGGGGCACAGCGTTGCAGCGGCGTTTCTGCACGGTCGCGAAAGCGTGATCCCGACCATGTTCCAGCGCATCCTCGACGACTGGGGCATCGGCATCGAGCAAGCACCGACCTTCCGCTACTACCTGGAACGGCACATCGAAGTCGACTCCGAAGACCACGGCCCCGCCGCAGAACAACTGCTCGAGCGTCTGGTCGATGGCGATCCGCAGCGCGAAGTCGAGGTCTACGCCAGCGCCGTCGCCGCTGTCGAAAGCCGCATCGCCCTGTGGGACGGCCTGCGCCTGAGCATGCGCGAACCGTTGGCGGAGGTCGCGCAATGAATGCCGCCGACTATCAATCGTTCGCCGACACTTGGGAAAGCCGCGCGACCATCCGCACCCGCCCGCGCCGCGTGCTGGAAAATGATGAGCGTCTGATCTATCCGCTCAGTCGCCAGCCGCTGGTGCTCAGCGAAACCTTCCTGCGTGAGTGCCCGCAGCAACGCGATTTTGCGTTGGTGCAGACCTTGTACAAATTCATCAACGACGTTGTGATTTTCGAGACGGAAATCGTCGACAAGACCGCGCGCAGCATCGCCAAAAATCGCTTCGCCGTGGCCTTTCCGTTTGCTTGTCGGTATGACGCGATGACCGTGGTGGTCGACGAGGATTACCACGCGTTGGTAGCGATGGATTTCATGCAGCAAACGGTGGCGATGACCGGCATCGAACCGATCCAGTTGCCCGATGAAATCGAACTCAGCCGAGCGATTCCCGCCGCCGTCGCATTGGCCCCGGAACACCTGCGCAGCGCTGTGGAATTGATCTGCGTGGCCATCGCCGAAAACACCGTGACCGGCGACGTTGCCGCCTTCGCCCGGGACGACACGGTCAAGCCGTCGATCAAGGGCCTGATGGCCGACCACTTGCTCGACGAGGGCCGCCACTCAAGTTTCTGGGCGCGGATGGTGCGCATCTATTGGCACACCGCGAGCGACGCTGATCGCGAAACCATCGCGCAGATTCTGCCGGTGTTCATCGGCCATTACCTGACCAACGACATCCAGAAATCCTTTGATCTGCGCCTGATCGATGCCCTGCCGGTCAGCCAGATCACAAGGCGATCACTCAAGGACGAAATCGCCGGGCTGGCCTTCCCGATCAATCGCCACCATCCGCTGGTGGGCAACATCGTCAAGTTCTTCCACAACAGTTCGCTGCTCGACACGCCTTGCGTGCAGCACGCCCTGCGCGACTACCTGGTTTGAGGAGGCCGACATGAAACGTCTCGACATTTTGCTGATTGGCGCCAGCCAGGCCATGACCGACCTGGCGCAGGAACTGGAACAACACGGTCACACATTGACGCGCAACGGCGCCGCACAATCGACGGTGGATTTGATCATTGACGATGGTTTTATCGGCGCTGGTGATTTCTGCGCGATTCCGCATTTGCATCTGCGCTTAGGTATTGGAGCGCAAAGCGCTGCGGGTTTGCCGACACTCGATTTGCTGTGCTTTCTCGGCTCGTCTTTGATCAGCCGTGTGCCGATTGGTGATGAGCCATCCGGCAACGGCCAGACATTGCGCCAGCGGGTGCTCACGCATGTGGTGGACGAAGTGGCGTTGCTGGTCAGCCGCTTCTCCCGCGATGCGGATTATCTGCAGCAAGCCCATACGGTGACTGCGCCAGATTTCGAGCGGATGGAAAACCTGCTGTTTCTCGACAGCCTGGCCTACGTCCATCGCCTCAACCACACGGCGAAACCGGCGCTGCTGAAACAGGCGCAAATCCCGCTGATCGAGCGGCTGCAACAGAGCCTGATCGAGCATGCCGAACGTCCGGCGCTGCACCTCGGCGAACGCTCCATCAGCTACCGCCAATTGCACGCCCACAGCCGCGCAATTCAACAGCGTTTGCTGCCGATTCTTGAGCAGCATCCACAGCCGTGGGTGGTCGGTATCTGCCTGCCGAAAAGCCCGGCGCTGTTCGCTTCGATTCTGGCGCTCCTCGGCAGCGGTGCGGTGTATCTGCCGCTGGAGCCGAGCCATCCGCTGCAGCGCCAGCAATACATCCTGCAAAACGCCGGCGCGCTGCTGTTGCTGCATGACGGCGAGCATCCGCTCAGCGCAACCATGGCAGGGCTGGACGTCAGTCGCATCGACAGCGCCCAAGCAGATCTCAGCCAAGCGTTGATGCGCCAGCGCCCCGCACTCGATGCGCCCTGCATGGCGCTCTACACCTCGGGCACCACCGGGCATCCGAAAGGCGTATTGCTCAGTCAGACCAACCTCGCGCACTTCACCGCGTGGTACGCCGACTACGTGCAATTGCACGCCGAGAGTCGGGTGTTGCAGTTCTCTTCACTGAGTTTCGATTCGTCGCTGATCGACATCTTCCCGACCCTGCTCACAGGCGCCGAACTGGTGGTGCCGGACGACACGCAACGCCGCGATCCGCTGCAACTGGTCGCGTTGATCCGTCGTCGGCAACTGACTCACGCCTTCCTGCCACCCGCGCTGCTGAGCATCCTGCCGCTGGAACAATTGGAAGGCGTGCAAGTGATGACCGGCGGCGATGTCTGCGAGCCGTTCGTCATTGAACAACTGACCCGCCAAGGCACGCTGCACAACCTCTACGGCCCGACCGAAGCCACGGTGTTGATCACTGCGCGACAACTCACACCCGGCGACAGCAACCGCAGCCTCGGCGCGCCGATTGCCAACAGCCAAGTGCTGATTCTCGATGACGATCTGCAACCGGTGCCCGAGCACACCGTCGGCGAGTTGTTCATCGTCGGCCCCGGCGTTTGCCTCGGCTATCTGAACAATCCGCAGCAGACTGCCGAGCGTTATCTGAACCTGCAATTGCCCGATGGCGAAACCCTGCGCGCTTACCGCAGCGGCGACATGGCCAGGTGGGGCGAGCACGGCATCGAACTGTGCGGACGCCGCGATAATCAGGTGAAGATTCGTGGTTTCCGGGTCGAGCCGGAAGAGATCGAACGCTGCCTGCGCGAAAGCCTGCTGTATCGACAAATAGCCGTGGTGATTGATCCGCAGCGGCGGATTCTGGCGTTCCTCGCGCAGCCACAATCCAATGATTCCCGCGATGCACTGAAGGCCCACGCCCAGCAGTTTTTACCGGACTACATGCAACCGGTGGCGTGGACTGAACTGCCGAGCATGCCGTTCGCCAGCAACGGCAAAGTCGACCGCAAAGCGCTGCTGGAATTGCCGGTGAGCGTGCAGGACAACGGCCCGAAATGCCTGCCGGCGAATGCTGATGAAGCGTTGTTGCTGGAGATCTGGGCCGAGTTGTTGGAGCTGCCCGTCAGCGATATCTCCACCGACGAAAGCTTCTTCAATCTCGGCGGCCATTCGATTCTGTTGTCGCGGATGTTGCTGCGCTTGCGGGAGGAGTTCGGTCGCAGCATCTCGATCAATCGCTTCATCGAACTGCCGACCATCATCAAACTCGCGACGCTGGTGCGCGGCACCGATGACAGCGCGGTACTCAGCGCCCAGGCGATGGCCGACGCCGAACGTGTGCTGGAAATCGAGCCGCTGCCGATCAGCCGCATGGGCGATGTGCACAAGGTCATCGTTACCGGCGCCAACAGTTTTGTCGGTGTGCACATCGTCGAAGCGCTGCTCGGCTGGGGCGCCAGCGAGGTCGCGTGTCTGGTGCGTGACGGCGGCGGGCAAACGGCGGCGCAGCGCTTTGCGCAGTCACTGCGCGAAAACCGTCTGGAGCATCTGAATCTGAGTCGGGTGCGGGTTTACGCGGCAGATATCACTCGCCCGCAATTGGGCTTGGCCGACGACGATTATCAGCGTCTCGATCGCGAGTTCGGCGCGCTGGTGCACAACGCCGCCAACGTCAATCACGTGCTCGACTACGAGTCACTGGCGGCGGACAACGTCGAGCCGATTTTCGCCCTGCTGCGCCTGTGCGAAGGGCAGAGCAAAAAGGTCTTCAATTTTGTCTCGACGCTGTCGGCGTCCAGCACCGTCGACGACGCCGGCCAGGTGCTGGAATTGCCCGCAGCACTGACGCCACCGATCTACATTCGCAACGGCTACAACCTGTCGAAGTGGGTCGGCGAACGCATCCTCGAACGCGCGCGGGAACGCGGCGTACGGGTCAATCTGTATCGACCCGGCAACATCAGTTTCAACAGCCTGAGCGGCGTGTGTCAGCCGCACAAAAACCGTTTGATGCTGATGCTCAAAGGCTCGATTCAGCTCGGCCAGGTGCCGGCCTTCGCGTTGAATTTCGATCTGATGCCGGTGGACTTTCTCGCGCGATTTATCGCCTTCCATGCCAGCCGATATTCGCCCGATCACGCGGTGTTCAACCTGCATAACCCAGAGCCGCTGAGCTGGGATGCCTACGTTGCTTCCTTCCGCGAAACCGGCAGCGAATTTTCACTGGTCAGCGTCGCCGACTGGCAGCAGCAACTCGGCCGCGTCGACGCCGATAACGCGCTGTTCGGCGTGCTCGGTTTCTACCTCAACGGCTTTGAAGAAGACATCGGCGACATCTCCCTGATCGGCCACGCCAACGCTGAAGCCGGCGTGCAGCAGATGGGTGCGCACTACCCGCAGAAATCCCCGGCGCTGCTGCGTCGCGGCTGCGCTTACCTGAAAGAAATCAACTTCATCTGATCCAACAACAAGGAGCAACACCATGAGCACTCTGCAACCCGACACCCTGATCAAAAACCCGCATGGCTGCCACGTTGTTTCATCGGTGGAAGTGCCGGTGGACGCGGCGCAGGTCTGGGCGGTGGTCGGTAATTTCGGCGGTTTCGACCGTTTCATTCCGGCGCTGTCGCACATCGAAATGACCGGTGAGGGCGTGTCCTCGCTGCGCAAGAAATTTTTCAAGGATGGCAACGTGGTGGTCGAGCAACTCAACTCCCGCGACGACCAGGCGCTGAGCATGACCTGGACGACGATCTACAACACGCTGGGCGTGGCGAATCTGTGGGCGGCGATGAATGTGGAAGCGCTGGGCACGGGCAAATCCCGCGCGACGTGGACGATCATTGCCGAGCCTGCCGGCGGTGGCGAAGAGGCGCTGCCGGGGTTCAAGGATTTTGTGCAGGGATTTGCGGATGAGGCGATGGGGAATGTTTTGAGGCTGTTTGTTTAAGGCTATAGATGTGTGGTGAATGAACCACCGCTTTCGCGAGCAAGCCCGCTCCCACAGGGGAACGCATTCCAACTGTGGGAGCGGGCTTGCTCGCGAAGAACGATAACGCGGTCAGATTTTGAAACTGTCGACCAACTGCTTCAACCGATTCGCCTGCTGCGACAACGCATCGCAATCCTTCAACGTTTCATTGAGGTTGGCCACGCTCTGCTGGTTCAGCATGTTGATCTGGTTAACGTCGACATTGAGGGTTTCCACCACCGCTGTCTGCTCTTCCGTCGCCGCTGCCACCGACTGGTTCATGCCGTCGATTTCACCGATGCGCTGGGTCACGCTGACAAGACGCAAACCGGCCTGATTGGCCACTTCGACGCTCTGCTCGCTGGATGCCTGACTGGCGTTCATCGTACTCACCGCCTCACGCGAACCGACTTGCAGGGACGTGATCATCTTGTGAATCTCTTCCGCCGACTCTTGTGTGCGATGGGCCAGGTTGCGCACCTCATCCGCGACCACGGCAAAACCACGCCCGGCCTCACCGGCACGCGCCGCTTCAATCGCCGCGTTCAGCGCCAACAGGTTGGTCTGCTGCGAGATGCCTTTGATCACATCGAGAATGTGGCCGATGTTGTCGGTACTCGCATTCAAGGTTTCGATCTGCGTGCACGACAGGCTGATTTTCTGCGACAACTCGGTCATCGCCAGAATGGTTTGTTCCACCACCTGACGACCATCGTCAGCCTGCTCGCTCGCGCCGCTGGCGTGCTGCGAAGCATCGGCGGCATTGCGCGCGATTTCCTGAGTGGCGGCGCCCAATTCGTTGATCGCCGCCGCGACGCTGTTGGTGCGCGCACTTTGTTCGTCGGAACCGACGATCGAGGCGTTGGACGACGCCATCACTCGTTGCGATAAGTCATGCACTTGGCGGGTCGCGGAGGACACTTCGGAAATCGACGCGTGGATACGCTCAACGAACTGGTTGAAGGCGCTGCCCAACTCACCGAATTCGTCTTTGCTTTCAACGACTAGGCGGCGGGTCAAATCACCCTCGCCCTGCGCAATGTCCTGCATCGCGCGACCCATGGTGGTCAGCGGACGCATCAACACATTGATCAACAGGCTCAGCAGCAAGGCAATCGCGCCCACGGCAACGAACATCGCGATCAGCGCCGAGGTGCGGAATTGGCTGAGTGCGGCGTAGGCTTTGTCGCGATCGATCGACAGACCGATGTACCACTGCGCATTCGGCAGGTCGCTGACCGGGGTGAACGACAGAATGCGTTCCTCGCCGTTGAGCAGCACATTCTGGTTGCCCTTTTCGATGCGCACGTTGCTGTTCGGGTAGATGTCCTTGAGGTTTTTCATCACCTGATCTTTGTCCGGGCTGACGATCACCTGACCGTCAGCGCTGACCAGAAACGCATGGCCGAGGCCACCGAAGTCCACCGAGTTGATGATCTTCACCAGGGTTTCCAGGCTCAAGTCACCGCCGACCACACCGAGCAATTCGCCGTTGTGTTTCACCGGCATGGCGATGGTCACCACCAGGCCACCGACAGCGGCCATGTACGGCGGGGTGAGCATGGTTTTATCGGCGGCGACCGCTTGTTTGTACCAAGGGCGCTGACGCGGATCGTAACCGTCCGGCATCTTCGCGTCAGGGCGCTGGGTGAAGACACCGTTGGCCTGACCGACGTAGGTGAACTGGAAGTTCTGGGTGAAGGCCGGTTGGTCGACCAGACCCGGGAAGTCGGCGTCTTTGCCTTGATGGGCGACATTCTGCGCGAGGTTTTCCAGCACCAGAATCCGCCCGCTCATCCAGTTCTGCACGCTGCTGGCGGTTAGATCGCCGGCCTGCTGTACGGAGGATTGGAGATTCTGGCGAATGGTGTTTCGCTGCAGATAATCGTTGTAGAGGGTGAATAACGCGAAAGCCAGGACCACGACGCCCGAGGCGGCCAACAAAATTTTATGGCTGAACTTGAGATTCATTTCATGGGACTTCTTATGCCGAAGGTGGGGATGCGTTCCAGATGCAACATTCCATGTAGCTCCGATGTTCAGTAGCGCTGAGGGTCAGCCGCTCTGATTTCCAGTGACGGGTAGGCAACGTTCTGCCGGTCGCTCTACTTTGGTGCACGCATGTCTCACCAGTCTGTCGGCACGTGAAGGAGAAATCTTAGGGTTGCGTGGGAAATGGACGGCTTTTGCCTCGGATTCCCGCCGAACGGCGTGCTAGAGCCTGCGCAGCAAAATTTTTTAGGACGGATGTTCGAGCGGCGGTTGCAAAACCTGTAACCCTTGATAACAATGCGACTAATTATCATTTGTGACGTTTTGGCAGCCGCGTTCATGTCCTCACCCGAGTTCGCCGTTCAGGCGCTTTACAGTAGTCATCACGGCTGGCTCAACGCTTGGCTGCGCGCACGGCTGGGCAACGCAGCGGATGCGGCGGATCTGGCGCAGGACACCTTCGTGCGTCTGCTGCAACGCACCGAACGCCTAGAACTGAAAGCGCCCCGCGCCTTTTTGCGCACCATCGCCCGTGGTCTGGTGATCGACCATTGGCGCCGCGAGGAAATCGAACGCGCCTACCTGGAAACCATCGCCCATTTGCCCGAAGCCGAAACGCCGAGTGCCGAAGCCCGTGCGCTGGTGATCGAATTGCTCGAAAGCATTGCGCGCATGCTTGAAGGACTGAAGCCGAAAGTGCGTCAGGCATTTCTCCTGGCGCAGTGCGAAGGTTTGACCCACAAGCAGATTGCCGAGCAGATGGGTTTGTCGCTGCGCTCGGTGGAACGTTACGTCGCCGATGCGCTGTATCACTGCTACGTGCTGCGGTACGAAAGCTGATGGCTGTGGATAACTTGTCCCTCGGCCGTCGCGCGGATCCGCCGCAAAAAGCGGTGAAGCAAGCCATTCACTGGCTGCTGCGTCTGCGTAATAACCATGGCAATGCGCGCCTGAATCGCCAGTGCGAACAGTGGCGCGCCGAGCATCATGAACATGAATTGGCCTGGCAACGCGTGCAGTCGCTGCACGCCGAGTTGAGCAACAACCTGCGCGCGGTGCCGGGCGCACAAGTGGCATTCAATACCCTGGAGAACAGCGCGCAGGGACTGAATCGTCGGCAGGCGTTGAAGCTGTTGTCTGGCGCAGTGTTGATGGGCTCCGCCGCATGGTTGGCCAAAGACACGGCCGCGTGGCAGCAATGGAGCGCCGATTACGCCACGGCCACCGGCGAGCGGCGTGGTTTCCAGTTACCGGACGGCACGCGGATCGAACTCAATACCGCCAGCGCGGTGGATCTGGATTACACCGCGCAACAACGGCTGATCAAACTGACGCGTGGCGAAATCATCGTCACCTGTGGTGGCGCCGATGAAGGCGCTGATTTTGAACGGCCGCTGCGCGTGCATAGTCGTCACGGATCCTACGAGCCGCAGAATGCGCGGTTCATCCTGCGTCAGGACAGCGATTGCACGCGGCTGAGCGTCACCCACGGGCAGGTGGCCATTCATTCTGCCGGGACTGTTATCGAAGCGCTGGCCGGACAGAGTTATCTGATCGATCCCTATCAAGTGCGTCCGGCACCGGCGCTGGATATGGATGCGGGCGCGTGGGTCGACGGCTTGATCGTTACCCGCAACATGCGTCTGGGCGATTTCCTCAAGGAAGTCGGCCGCTATCGTCAGGGTTTTCTGAATTGCGCGTCAGAGGTTTCCGATTTGCGCCTGTCCGGCGTGTTCCGCCTCGAAGACACCGACAAGTTGCTGGCCATCCTGCCGCAGACCTTGCCGGTGCAGTTGCGCTATCGCACACGCTGGTGGGTAACTCTGGAACGTGTGGTCTGAAATTATTTTGGCGGGTTTTTGCGGCAAGTCCGGCTTAGTCAGTAAGCACTTCAATTCAAGCGTTTGCGACTTCCTACGGAAACCTACAATGACTGTCCGCGCCACCTGTAAGAACCCTCTGAATTTCACCTGCGAATCGGGCCTGTTGCGCCACGCCATTCGGGCGGCGCTGTTTTCCACCGCGCTGGGCGTCGCTGTGCTGCCAAGCGTCAGCGTGGCGGCCGACACCGTTAACAGTGAAGTCGGCCAGCGCTACAACATCGCTGCCGGGCCGCTGGGCGAAGCGCTGAATCAGTTCGCACGTCAGGCCGGCATCACCTTGTCGATGACGCCGCAGCAAACTCAGGGCCGGCAATCGCCGGGTGTACAGGGTGAATATTCGACCGATCAGGCGCTGAGCCATTTGCTTGGCGGATCCGGTCTGGAAGCGGTCAGTCAGGATGGCAGCAGCTACGTCCTGCGCCCGACCGCCGAAACCGAAGCGCTGGCCCTGCCGACCACCGACATCAAAGGCTTCGCCCTCGGCAACGCGCTGGGCAGCATGGACGGCTACAACGCCACGCACAGCCAGATCGCCACCAAAACCAGTACCGCATTGCTGGAAACCTCGCAGAGCGTGTCGGTAGTCACTCGCGAGCAAATGGACGACCAAGGTTCGCAAACCGTCTCGCAAACCATGCGCTACACCCCGGGTGTGCTGACCAATCCGTATGGCGCGACCCATCGCTATGACTACGTGGCGATGCGCGGCTTCAACGACGGCTCGGTGGATAACATTTACCTCGACGGCCTCAAGTCGATGGGCGACAGCGGCACTTACAGCACCATGCAGGTCGACCCGTATTTCCTTGAGCGCGTGGACATTCTCAAGGGGCCGTCGTCGGTTCTGTACGGCCGCAGTTCGCCGGGCGGCCTGGTGGCACTGACCAGTAAAAAGCCGCTTTACGAGGCTTACCATCAGGTGCAAGCCACCGTCGGTACGCAAGGTCAGCGCGGGGTCGGTTTTGACTTCAGCGGCCCGGTCGATGACGACAAGCGCATTGCCTATCGTCTGATCGGGTTAACGGATCAGTCCGACACGCAATTCGACCACAACAAGGAAAAACGCTTTGCGCTGTCGCCAACCGTCAGCATCGATTTCAATGAAGATACGTCGCTGACTTTGCAGGCGTATCTGCAACACGATCCGGATGGCGGCTACCACGGCGGCGTGCCGGCGGACGGCACGATCCATCAGCGCAACGGCAACCGGATTTCCCCGCACTTCTTCGAGGGCGAGCCGGGTATCGACGGTTACTCGCGTGATCAGCAGTCGTTCGGTTATCAGTTCGAACATCGCTTCAATGATGTCTTCACCGCTCGGCAGAACTTCCGCTACCTCGATTCCAAAGTGAACATGGATCAGGTCTATGCGTATGGCTGGACTACGCCGACCAGCAACGAGCTGAACCGCTACTACACCGGCGGTGATGAGCGTCTGCATGCGTTCATCGTCGACAACATGCTTCAGGCCGAATTTTTCACCGGCGCGACCAAGCACACCGTGTTGATGGGTGCGGATTACCAGCGACGAAAAACCGTGGTCGACTGGACCAGCGGCGGACTCGCGCCGATCAATGCGTTCAACCCGGTGTACGGCAACTCGGCGATCGATATGTACGGCGAGACCAGCTATCTGCGTCGTCTGGAGCAGACCGGTGTGTATCTGCAAGACCTGATCGAGATGGATAAATGGCGCTTCTCGCTGGGCCTGCGACAGGACTGGGTCGAGACTTCCGATGAGAACCGCATCGCTGAAGCGGGGCGTCCGGAAGGTACAGAGATCAACGACCGACGCACCAAACTGACCGGCCGCGCGGGTGCGTTGTACCTGTTCGATAACGGTCTGGCGCCTTACGTCAGCTACTCGGAATCGTTCAACCCGAACTCCTATGCCGACAGCGCCGGCAATCCGTTGGCGCCTACCGATGGCACGCAGTGGGAAGTCGGTTTGAAGTACCAACCGTCGGGCACTGACAACCTGTTCACCGCGTCGCTGTTCCGTATCGACCAGGAGAACCTGGCGACCAAACTGCCGCAGGAAAACTTCTACCGCGCTGTAGGCGCTGTCCGCTCGCAAGGTCTGGAGTTGGAAGCGCACATGCAACTGACCGATAACCTTAAAGTGCTCGGCAGCTACACCTTCACCGACATCGAATATTCGAAGTCGATGGTCAGCACCTTGAGCACGCCGACCGATGTGATCGAGAACAAAGGCAACTCGCCAACACAGGCGCCGCGACACATGGCGTCGTTGTGGGCTGACTACAAGTTCGACAGCGCAGCGCTCGATGGCCTGCGTCTGGGCGGTGGTGTGCGTTATGTCGGTTACAGCTGGGCGGATGCGGAAAACACCTTGAAGGTGCCGTCCTACACACTCTTCGACGCCTCGATCGGTTATGACTTGGGCAAGGTTGGCTTGAAGGGCGTCGACGTACGCCTGAACGCGAACAATCTGACCAACGAGTCCTACGTCGCTTCCTGCGCCAGTCTGAACTTCTGCTACATGGGCGAAGAGCGCAACGTCGCGGCGACGGTCAGCTACCAGTTCTAAGTCATTTGTCTCGTGCATAAAAAAGCCAGCCCCTGAAATTCAGGGGCTGGCTTTGTCGTTTCAGTGGGGAAAATTTTCATGCGTGCGTTTCTGGTTTTGTTGCATCGCTATATCGGTTTGGCCACAGCAGTGTTCCTGTTGCTGGCCGGGATTACCGGAAGCATTCTGGCGTTCAACCATGAGCTGGATGAGTGGTTGAACCCGCAGTTTTATTCGGCGTCTGCCGAGGGTTCGCGATTGCCGCCGGGCGAGCTGGTTGATGCGGTGCAGTCTGCGCATCCGAAGCTTCAGGTCTGGTACATGGAGTATCCGCATGAGGCCGGGCATACCGCGCTATTGGCGGCGGTGCCACGTAACGATCCGGCGACGGGCAAGCCGTTCGATGAGCGCAATCAGGTGTTCTATCTGGATCCGGTGAATGCTGAACAAAAGGGTCAGCGTTATTGGGGCGAGTGCTGTTTTCAACGGGAGAATTTCGTCCCGTTCATTCTCGAATTCCACTACAACCTGACGCTACCGGAAAACTGGGGACTGTGGTTGATGGGCTTGGTGGCAATCGCGTGGGTCATCGATTGCTTTGTGGCGCTGTCGCTGACGTTGCCGCGTGGCAAGCCGTTCTGGAAGAAGTGGTCGACGGCCTGGAAGGTCAAGGGCGGGCATGCCTATCGGCTTAACTTCGATCTGCATCGCGCGGGTGGATTATGGCTGTGGCTGTTGTTGCTGCCGATCGCGGTGAGTAGCGTAGCCATGAACTTGCCGAGTCAGGTGTTCAAGCCTGCGGTGTCGCTGTTTTCACCGATTGAGCCGAGCATCTACGAGGCGCGAGGACGAATGCCTTCCTCAGAGTTGGGGGTGACTCGATTGAGTTATCAACAGGCGTATGAGAGGGCATTAGAGGAGGGAAAAAGGTTGGGGCTGACAGCGGCGATTGGGGAGTTGTATTACAGCTTTGAGTACAACTTCTACGGCGCAGGATTCGGGCAGCATGACACTGAAGCACATGGTAAATCCTGGCTGTTCTTGCACGGTACCGATGGGCGATTGTTAGGGCAGGAAATTGCCGGACAGGGGACGTTAGGGGAACAATTCTACCGGTTGCAGTTACCGATACACGGTGGACGGATCATTGGTGTGACGGGGCAAGTAATGATCGCGGTGTTAGGTGTTTTGATTGCGGGGTTGTCAGGGACTGGCGTCTACATCTGGTGGCGCAAATGGCAGGCTCGACGTATCAGCAAGGCACGTAAAGCGGTTTGATCACTGGATTGTGCAGACCCTGTAATGACAAAACCCCTGTCTGCGTTAGCAGACAGGGGTTTCGGAATTTAATCTTGACGATGACCTACTCTCACATGGGGAAACCCCACACTACCATCGGCGATGCATCGTTTCACTACTGAGTTCGGGATGGGATCAGGTGGTTCCAACGCTCTATGGTCGTCAAGAAATTCTTTATCTGGCCCGTCAACACGGTAACAAGCCAGCAAAAACAGATACTTCTACTAAAACAAAACCCCAACTGCTTTCGCAATTGGGGTTTCGGAATTTAATCTTGACGATGACCTACTCTCACATGGGGAAACCCCACACTACCATCGGCGATGCATCGTTTCACTGCTGAGTTCGGGATG